>NZ_JBQKUM010000035.1:0-51686 GCF_054968605.1 Pseudoalteromonas sp. G5_S1_14_S5
ACCACATAGTCGTGGGCGTTTTTGTATACGGAGTCACTCTACTTTTTCAGACCTAGAGTACCACCAACACGTTTTGCTGCTGGCTTATTTGGTCGGTTTGACTCTTGGTGGCGATTAGTTGGCTTGCCACGGCCTGCGCGATTGCGATCTGAACTCTTGTTGTCTGAGTTAGAGCGCTCTGAACGAGAATTCGATTTCCAATTCTCTGTGTTGCCTTTGCTTTGGCCTTTGTTTTCGCTATTCGATGAATTACGACCACGCTTTGAATTCGGCGCATGACGGAATTCATCCGCGTTATTACCACGGTAAGTACGAGTGCGATTCTCTTTTTGATTACGTCGAGCGGTAGAAGCTTGGTTCTCTTCACGGCTATCAAACAGCTTAGCATCTGTCGCCTTGCGGATACGTTGGCCCTTAGCATTAATTTTAGATGCGTCTTCAGTACTAACAGAACCTTCACACATCGCTAGAATTTCTGCGATCTCTTCTTCGCTCAAGTAACGCCACTTGCCATTAGGGATACCGTCCAAAGAGATGTTCATGATACGAACACGACGCAGTTTGAAAACTTCATAACCCAGCGCTTCACACATACGACGAATCTGACGGTTCAGACCTTGCGTTAATGTGATTCGGAATGAGAACTTAGTTTCTTTCTCAACTTTACATGGCAATGTCACCGTATCCAGAATCGGTACACCCGCTGCCATTTTCTGTAAGAATTCACCGGTGATTGGTTTATCGACACGAACCACATACTCTTTTTCGTGGTTGTTACCAGCACGAAGAATCTTATTTACGATGTCACCGTCGTTTGTTAAGAAGATCAAACCATCAGATGGTTTATCCAAACGGCCAATCGGGAAGATGCGCTTATGGTGACCGATGAAATCGACGATGTTTCCGGGAATATCACGTTCGGTGGTGCAGGTAATGCCTGTCGGCTTATTCAAAGCGATATAGATTGGCTTCTCTTTCGAGCGAACCGGTTTGTTGTCGATCTCAACATCATCACCTGGCATTACTTTGGTACCCATTTCTGGGATTTTGCCATTAATAGTAACTCGACCTGCATCAATCAGTTTGTCGGCTTCGCGGCGTGAGCAAAAACCTGTTTCACTGATGTATTTGTTAAGGCGTTTAGCTTGGTGTTCTTGTGACATGATATTCTCTTAGCATTTCACAACGGAAATATAGGGAAACAAAAAAGCAACTACAGAGCAGTTGCTTTACGTTTGAATTCGTTAACTGACAACAATTTTAGCATTTGGTTTGAGTCTAGGCACTAAATATCGATCTTGGGGTGAAAGCTTTATCCAGAATCTCAATGATCAGTTAGTACGTTTCTGATGACGTTCTCTGTTTTCTAACTTTTTCTCGTTGCTCTTTCTGAGCATGACATACACAGCTCCGGTACCACCGTGAAATTGCTGTGCTGAGTGTACACATTGTACATCGTTGATCTGAGTCAGCCAGTTAGTCAGGTAGCTTTTCATCATCGCTGGTGGATTTGAACGTTCTCCTTTCCCATGAACGATAATGACAGTGCGAACATCCATTCTTAAGCATTGGCGTAAAAATGACAGCACTTCGTTGCGAGCATCTTTCAGCGTTTTTCTATGGAGATCGAGTTTCGCCTGAATGGGATACTTACCAAGGCGCAGTTTTTTATATACGCCTTCCTGAACACCATCCTTCTTATAAGCAATAACGTCGTCTGGCTTAACCATCGGAGAATAATCGAGTGATAGGTAATCTTTCTCATCATCAGAGAGCCACATAGCAGCTTCACGTTTAGCAAGCTGAGACTCTGTAACGCGATGTACTTTCTGGTGTTCTGCGGTGTCATGGTCGATACGTTTAACATCGCCCATCATTTGTTGGAATAGATCTAAATCGTCATCATGAGACATAGTGTGTATCTCAAGTTGGGAATAATAGAGTAAGTATACCTAAGTTGGGGTAGGGTTTAAAAATGAAAAAAACCGGAGGAGACAAGAGAAGTCAGCTCCGGTGCAAAGCGTTTTCATATTTACCTGTAGTAATGAGGCTTTAGGCAAATGATTCAAGCTGAGCGACTCTAGTGAGGAGATTTGTCTGTCATAACTTTGTAGATGAAGAAGCCTCCATAAAACATCATGAGACCCAGAGCCCCGAAGATTACTATCATTGAAGATAGTCCCACTGCATTACCAAATAGGAGATCTAGCCAAAAGTCCATGTGTATACCTCAAAGTTATATGACATGGGTTAGTGTATTAATTGGCATTCTCAATTCACTGATCTGGATCAATCCTGTTGCATAAGTTAAATACTTGTTGGTAACTATGTGTTTTTCGTCACATTGAGCTTGTTATTGTATGTCTTTTGCTCGAACGATTCAAAATCGCAATAAATATCATAAAAAGTCCTTGCGGATAAACTCAGAATCCGTATTATACGCTCCATCGACAGGCAATGAGCCAGTTAGATTTCTCGGTGAATAGCGCAGCTTGGTAGCGCATCTGGTTTGGGACCAGAGGGTCGGGGGTTCGAATCCCTCTTCACCGACCATATTAAAGAAAGCCGTAGCAGAGATGCTACGGCTTTTTCGCATTTGAATGTTCTGTTTCGGAGCTAATGGGTGGGGGTGGTACGCCAGTCCGATGAAATGCCAGTCCAATCGAATTCCTCTTCACTGACCACTTTTAGAAAGCCTGCTCAATGAGCAGGCTTTGGTCGTTTGGGGATGTTGGAAATAGGATTAAAACCCAGGCAGGGTTCGTCTGATGTTTTAAAATAAGCTCTTCACCGATTACACATTGAAGAAAGCCGTAGCACTTTTTGTAATAGAAAGGGCTACAGCCAAAATGAACCAGTGAATATCGCCGGAATGTCTGCGATAGATGTGGCAGTTATTCATTTAATCATTAAAGGAATGAAACGTGGTATGTGGTCGCCTGGTGACCCTAATGCGATGCAAAACCCAATCATTGCTCGTTATTCTGAAGCGAGCACTGACATGCTTTAAATAACCGAGTAAGCAGCAAAATAGGGCTATGCGGAAAATGGATCTTACCCGTAGCCCTGTTTTCTATCTGCCAGTAAGCTGATTATTTGACGTCACAAGTAATGTCTTTGATCGGTGTCTCTGAAGTAACAAAACAAACATAAGCTTCTGCTGGGTTATTTGGGCCTATTCGAATGTAACCCGCCTTTACCTCGTCTTCATTAAACGAAGCCGAACTAGAGTTTCCAGTTTGGTTATCGTAAAAGCTGGCTTCAAAATTCCCATTCATTTGGCTGGCGATGCGGTTTCTCGTTGTTGATGTTGTGAATGTAACCGTCGCACATCGCATTGGCGGCTTCTCTGTTATGAGAAATTGCCCACTTTCTTTATCTATCACGCCACCCTTTGTATCTGGTTGAATGTCGACAGCTTGAAATTGTTCTACCGTACAAGTTTCTTTGGCTGACACTACAGTCGGCATAAGGACAGCAAAGGCTAAAGGAAAAGCGAAAAGTACTGGTTTCATTAGAACAACACCATTTATAAAAAGAGCGAAAGATTATAGCACCACTATAGGATTGCTGAATGTAAAATGTCTGTGATTAAGGAAACGCTTCTATAATGAAAAAGTCATGGCATCAACAATAGCTAGTGATCTTCAAACTGACATTGTGCTTTTCGGCTCTGTGATTGTTGATTAACTACAAAGCCTTTCTTTTCTAGCAGTTCTAACAGGTTGTTTTCCCCTATCAGGTGTAAAGTGCCGACGACCAATAAGTAATGTCCTTTCGTATCGAGTTTCCATTCATTGGCAGATAGCTTGGTTGCCCAGTCTACGTTGCGATCCGTTAGGAATGCTTTCTCAAGCTCGGTGGGCATTTCAGACAACTGAGCAAAATCCTCAAGCTTGGACTCATCGCCCGCTTTCCAGCTTTCAATAAGGCAATGCACGACACGATCCGTTTGGTCAAATTCTTCAAGGCTAGTCAACAACCACTCTTTACCTGAATCTTTTTGTCCGGCGATTAGATCTATTTGAAATTGGAGTGGCTCTAAGCTGATAACTGGAACGTCTTGTATGGTTGCCTTATACGCTAACGTTGCGTCTACACCGCTCGCCGAGCCATAGCCAAGATTCTTTAACTGTTGCATTTGTATCAATAGAGATGTCGCCCAAGGTGGAGAGCTCAATAGTTGCTGAGTCGGCATACCTAAAGATTTTGAAATGCTTTTTAGTAACTGCTTTTGTTCAACGCTGAGCACATCAGCGGTGGTGACTGTTGTAGCCGGGTATACGACACCTTCGGATTTCCTGATATCCGTTTCGATGATTAGGCCATCGCTCTCTTTTAGCGTGTCGGTAATCTGCGTGGGAAGTGGATACATGCTTTCATCCCCAACGTGTAAAGAACCTAAAATCGTTAAGGTCAGATCATCTTTTTTGGCTTGCCAATACAGAGGTTCTGCTAAACCTTGCTCAGTCGTAAAGGTAAGAGCGAGTAACGTTAAGTATAAGAATGTGCGCAAAGAGAGCTCCTAGAGGAAGACGTAACTCGTTAAAAATGATTTTGACGGAGTTTTTTAACGGTTTTTTTTTAGAACAATGTCACGTTGTTTGTACGAAAAGTATAACAATACGCTGAAACTCTAAATCCTTTCTGGCTATCAATGACACGATTTTATGAAATCGGTAAAAAAGATTGTGATTCATTTCTCAAATTTTACGTCAAAATTAAAATGACGGAAGTGCCGTTGATTATAAGTGTATGATTTAAATGCAAATAATATGATCAGTATTTTTGGAATTTGAAGCCGATCACTTTATTAACTCAATTTAATTCACGGTAAAAAATAAGCCCGTATAGTTTATCTAACTTTCGAAGCGCTCCATTTTGCTTCTTACTCAATTTTTAATTTATGGGTGAATACGATGTTGAAGAGAAACTTACTATCTGTCGCGGTATTGGCTGGACTAACGGGTTGTGCAGTAACACAAGCACCAGAACAAAAAGTAGTGAATGCACTGGCCGACAATCTTGATGTTCAGTACGAAATTCTAACTAACCATGGTGCGAATGAAGGCTTAGCTTGTCAGGACCTCGGTGCTGAATGGGCGTCATGTAACAAAGTAAACATGACACTAACTAATGAAGGCGAAGCGGTTGATTCGAAAGATTGGAGCATCTACTTCCATAGTATTCGTCTTATTTTAGATGTTGATAATGAGCAATTTAAGATCACTCGTGTCACTGGCGACCTTCACAAGCTAGAGCCTACTGAAAAATTCGACGGCTTTGCGGCTGGTGAAGAAGTGGTTCTTCCGTTAACCAGTGAATATTGGCAACTGTTTGAAACTGACTTTATGCCAGGGGCATTTGTGACTGCGCCAAACGCAGAACCTAAGATGATTGCATCACTGAATAAAGAAGATGTTGCATCGTTCGTAACTGGTCTAGAAGGTAATAACCTTAAGCGTACGCCTGATGATAACAACGTAATGGCAACAGCGGTGACACGTTTTGAAAAGAATGCTGATCTAGCAACTCAAGATGTATCAAAAACGCTATTGCCAACACCAATGTCGGTGGAAGTGGGTGAAGGTTCAGTGAGCATTGCTGGTGGTATTGCTTTACCAAAAGGCGCATTCGACGCTGATCAGCTCGCAGCAATTGAAGAACGTGCAGTTGTGGTAAACGTAGATGTGAGTGGTGACCTTCCTGTAAGTGTTGCCGTTGTTCCTACTCAGTTTACGGGTGATTTAGCAAAATCTGGCGCTTATGAACTAAGCATCTCGGAAGAGGGGATTGCGATTAAAGCCTTTGATAAAACGGGTGCTTTCTACGCAGTTCAGTCTATTTTTGGCCTAATAGACAGTCAGAACGCTAAATCATTACCACAACTGTCAATTAAAGATGCACCGCGCTTTGATTACCGTGGTGTGATGGTGGACGTTGCTCGAAACTTCCACTCAAAAGATGCCATCCTAGCAACGCTAGATCAAATGGCGGCATACAAGATGAATAAGCTGCACCTTCACCTAACGGATGATGAAGGTTGGCGTTTAGAAATCCCAGGTCTACCAGAGCTAACGGATGTAGGGTCTAATCGTTGTTTTGATTTGGATGAACAAAGCTGCTTACTGCCTCAGCTAGGTTCTGGTTCAACAACAGACAACTTTGGCTCTGGTTTCTTTAGTAAAGCGGATTACGTCGAGATCCTAAGTTACGCTAAAGCGCGAAGCATCGAAGTTATCCCTGAAATTGATATGCCAGCACACGCTCGTTCAGCTGTGGTATCAATGGAAGCGCGTTACACTCGTCTAATGGCGGAAGGTAAAGAAGCAGAAGCGAACGAATACCGCTTGATGGACCCACAAGATACATCGAACGTTACCACGGTTCAGTTCTACGATAAGCAAAGCTTCATTAACCCATGTATGGGGTCATCAACTCACTTCGTCGATAAAGTAATCTCTGAAGTGGCAGCTATGCACCAAGAAGCGGGCGTTCCGCTAACGACTTGGCACTTTGGCGGCGATGAAGCGAAAAACATCAAGTTAGGCGCAGGCTTACAAGACATCAATGCGGAAGACAAAGTGGCTTGGAAAGGTAACATCGCTCTGTCTAAGCAAGATAAGCCGTTCCAACAATCGCCACAATGTCAGTCATTGATCGCTGATGGGACTGTAAGCGACTTCGGTCATCTACCAAGCCACTTCGCAGAACAGGTTTCTAAGATTGTTGCTGATAAGGGTATTCCACACTTCCAGGCGTGGCAAGATGGTCTGAAATACAGTGAAGGTCAAGATGCATTTGCGACCGAAAGTACACGCGTGAACTTCTGGGACGTTCTTTACTGGGGCGGCACTTCATCAGTATACGACTGGTCAGCTAAAGGTTATGACGTGATTGTTTCTAACCCAGATTACGTATATATGGATATGCCTTACGAAGTCGATGCTGCAGAGCGTGGTTACTACTGGGCAACGCGTGCAACCGATACTCGTAAGATGTTTGGATTCGCACCAGAAAACATGCCACAAAACGCAGAAACATCATTAGATCGTGATGGTAATGGTTTCTCAGGTAAAGGTGAGGTTGAAGCGAAACCTTTCTATGGTCTGTCAGCTCAACTTTGGTCTGAAACAGTACGTACTGACGAGCAATATGAATACATGGTGTTCCCTCGCGTACTAGCAGCAGCAGAGCGCGCATGGCACCGAGCAGATTGGGAAAACGACTACGAGGTTGGCGTTGAATACTCTCAAGGAACTAACCTAGTGAATAAGCAAGCGCTAAACAGCGACTTCAATCGCTTCGCCAATGTCGTGGGTCAACGTGAGTTGGCTAAGCTAGAAAAAGCAGGCATTGACTACCGACTACCAGTTCCAGGTGCGAAGGTTGTTGACGGTAAGCTAGCGATGAACGTTCAATTTCCTGGTGTAGAGCTTCAATACTCAGCAGATGGTGAAAACTGGCTAACGTATGATGAGCAGCAACGTCCATCGGTCTCTGGTGAAACTTACATCCGCTCTATTTCAGAAAGTGGTGAGAAAGCAAGTCGAGTTATTTCACTGAAATAATCAATAAGCACGGCAAACAGAAAGCTCTCGTTTCATCCTATTCAAGATAATACGGGAGCTTTCTCAGGATTTATTTCTCTCTTAGTGCGCCAGTACTTTAGTTGCCTTTGTAATGACGGTACTCAAACACCTGACCTTTATCATTAAACGCGTACACTGAGTACTCGTCTTTCTTATCGCCATATTCCATACCCGGTGAGCCCATAGGCATCCCCGGAACTGCCAAACCAATCGCATTGCGTGGTGGGTTTTCTAAAAAGGCTTTCACGTCTTCTGCTGGGATGTGTCCTTCAAATACGTAACCATCAATCTCTGCCGTGTGGCAAGATGCCAGCTCAGGTGTAACCCCTAGCTTTTGTTTGATTGGGATCATATCATCGTGGAGTTTCTCTGTTACATCGAAACCAGCATCACGCATGTGTTCTGTCCATTCTGTACAGCAGCCGCAGTATGGTGATTTATGGTTCAGAATATCAGTTGCGAGAGCTTGTCCTGAAATCGCAGCGAGTGCAGTAAGAGTCATAATTTTACGAATCATGGCTAACCTCATGAATATGGTTATTGTTGGTATTAGAGTGGGTCGGTTTGAACAGTCTCAGTCTATTGGCATTACTTACCACAGTAATGGATGACATCGCCATTGCTGCGCCTGCCAGCACAGGGCTGAGTAGAAATCCGAAAAACGGGTAGAGCACACCAGCCGCGATAGGAATGCCCAGCGAGTTGTAGATGAAAGCACCAAAGAGGTTTTGCTTCATGTTTCTCACCGTTGCTTGGGACAGTTCTATCGCATTACTAACAGAGAGGGGGGACGAGTTGAGGAGCGTCATTTGTGCACTCTCGATCGCCACATCACTGCCACTGCCCATTGCAATACCTATATCGGCCTGAGCCAGTGCTGGAGCGTCGTTTATACCGTCTCCAACCATTGCTACACTCTTATATTGTTGTTGAAGCTGAACAATATGTTGCGCTTTCTGCTCTGGAAGCACTTCAGAGGTAACCTCATCGATACCGACGCTTTTGCCAATCGCTTGAGCAACCGAGTCGTTGTCGCCAGTGAGTAGCACTGTGTGAATTCCGGCGGATTTTAGTTGAGCAATAGCTTGTTTACTATCTATTTTTAACGCGTCTGAAATGCCAAAGATGCCTTCCATTTTTTGGTCGATGACGACGAAGATTGGCGTCCATGTTTGTTTACGGCAAAGTTCAATAAAGTCACTACCTATTTGAGTATCAATACCGAGTTGGGTGAGGTATTTCAGAGAGCCGACTTGAACGTCTTTTCCGCTAATGTTGGCTTGCACGCCAAGGCCTCGGCGGTTTTCAAAGTCGCTGTGTGGGAGTGCTGAAACTCCTAAGTTCTCGGCATACTGGCAAACGGCTTTGGCAAGCGGGTGCTCTGAACCAACTTCAACCGAATAGGCGTAAGCCAGCAGTTCTTGTTCTGATAGGTTGTGATAAAAAGCCTGTTGAACGCTTGGTTTACCTTGGGTTAGGGTACCCGTTTTATCAAATACCACAGCATCGATTTTGCTGGCTGACTGCAACACATCCGCATCTTTGATTAGAATGCCAAACTCTGCAGCTTTGCCGACACCGACTGTAATAGAGAGTGGCGTCGCAAGGCCTAGAGCACACGGACAAGCGATGATCAGCACAGTCGTTGAGACGACAAGCATGTAACTCGCACTTGGTTGTGGGCCAACAAAAAACCACACTAGGGCAGCAACGGCTGCGATCGCGACAACAACAGGAACGAAAACAGCAGAGATAGAGTCGGCAAGCTTGGCAATTGCAGGTTTACTGCTTTGTGCTTGGCGAACCATCTGGATGATGCGAGCCAACATAGTGCTTGAGCCAATTCCTGTCGCTTCAATAATTAAGCTACCATCACCATTGATGGTACCTGCTGAAACACTATCATTAACTGATTTTACGTTGGGAAGCGGCTCACCAGTTAGCATGGATTCATCGATGTAAGATTCACCTGATACCACAACACCATCAACCGGCACTTTCTCACCCGGTTTGACGCGTATCTGCATACCCACTTGGATAGCCTCTACAGCAATGAGCTGCTCTTTGCCATCGACGATAACCATCGCTTTTTGAGGCTGTAAATTAATCAGTGCCTGTAGCGACTTTGTCGTGCGAGCTTTGGCTTTGGCTTCGATATAATGACCCAAAGAAATAAGGCCAATGATCATCGCACTCGCCTCAAAGTAGACATAGCGAGAGGCTTCAGGGAACCATGATGGAATGAGCACAACCAACATTGAGTAGAACCATGCTGCACCTGTACCCAAAGCTACTAGCGTGTCCATTGTCGCGCGTTTATGCATCAAGGATTGCCATGCGTTAGTGAAGAAGCTCCGCCCAGAGGTGGCTAGTAGCACTAGGCAGATCACACCAATGAATCCCCAAGCCAGTTGTTCATTATGTGTTGCAATGGTCATGCTGCCACCGAAGACGCCCCATGCCATTAATGGTCCGCCAAGTAGTAGCGCACTCACTGAGTTTTTCAGGAAGGTTTGTTGAGTGCGAAGTTGTTGCTCTTGCTGTTTTTGTTGTTGTGTTGCCGCATCATCAACAAACTCAGCGCCATACCCCGCGGCTTTCACCGATTCGATGAGCTTGTTTTCAATAAGATCACGTGTTTTTGAGGTGAAAACCAAGGCCGTTTGCTCGGCAAGGTTGATCTGAGCTTGATCGACGAACTCGTTCTTTATCAGTGCTTTTTCGACTGAAGAAACGCAACTCGCGCACGTCATCCCCTTAAGAACAAGATGATAAGTATATTGACTTGCAACGGGTTCAGTTAACGTTGTTTTTGTAGGTGCTGGTTCTTTATCTTCTTCTAAATCTGAACTTGATGACTGGTCACGAGATTCAGCGTAGGGGGTAGCGTGATAACCGACACTTTCGACTAGCTCAATAATCTCAGATTCAGAAAGCAGGGTAACCAGTGATAATTCCTGTTTGCTGACTTCTAGGTTTGAGGCTTGCTCAGTTTGTTCAAGTGCTTGAGTCAGTTTACTCACGCACTTGCCACATCTGAGGCCGGATAGTGAAAGGTGCAGCTTGTTACCCATGCTGTAGCCAAGTGTCGCTAACTGTTCATCGAGTTGAACGTAACTAAATGGAGTCGAAATATCGATATAGGTCGGCGATATATCATTAATCGTCGTATTGTCGAGGTCGCCAAACAGTGTGCGGACCTTCTTCGCACATCCCATGCAGTATAGGCCGTTGAGCGCGGTTATATAGTGGTTCATATCGATACTCCAATTCTCATCTACGCCTAACATAAACCTTCCCGTAAGGGTAAGGTCAAACATAAATTCAAGAATTTGATCTTGGTGGAGTGCTAGCTGGTGGTTTTAGTCTGGAATGGAATAGGGAAATTAATAATGTACGACTAGAATCTACCAGTTAAAGCTATAGATTTACGATCTTTAAGGGCGTAATTGCTCTTTCAATAACGGCTTTCGTACAACAACAGCACATTAATCATTCACTACTGATTGTAGATTTAAGCGGTGGTGATAAAATAGCGCCCAAAATTTAGTGATGGTTGACTATTGCAAGCCTTGTAATAGGCTCCACTAAAAGAATCACCTACATAATCAAGGTATTTAAATGACGGTTAAAACTCGTTTTGCTCCTAGCCCAACTGGCTATCTTCACGTTGGTGGTGCACGTACTGCACTTTACTCTTGGCTATTCGCTAAAAACCAAGGCGGTGAATTCGTTCTACGTATCGAAGACACAGACCTTGAGCGTAACTCTCAAGAAGCGGTTGATGCAATTCTAGAAGGCATGCAATGGATGGGTATGGAATGGGACGAAGGTCCTTATTACCAATCTAAGCGTTTTGACCGTTACAACGAAATGGTTGATAAGCTTCTAGCTGAAGACAAAGCATACAAATGCTACGCGTCTAAAGAGCTGCTTGATGAAATTCGTGCAGAGCAAGAAGCAAACAAAGAGATGGCTCGTTACGATGCGAACCACCCTAAAATTATTGCAGCTAACGAAGCGGCACAAGAAGGCGATGCGTGCGTTATCCGTTTCCGCAACCCTAAACAAGGCAGTGTAGTCTTTGATGACCAAATTCGTGGTCGTATTGAAATTTCTAACAGCCAACTTGATGACCTAATCATTCGTCGTACAGACGGTGCTCCTACTTACAACTTCGTAGTAGTCGTGGATGACTGGGACATGGGCATCACGCACGTTGTTCGTGGTGAAGACCACATCAACAACACACCTCGTCAAATCAACATCTACGAAGCATTAGGCGCGCCAGTTCCAACTTTCGCTCACTGTGCAATGATCCTAGGTGATGACGGTGCGAAACTGTCTAAGCGTCACGGCGCTGTATCAGTAATGCAATACCGCGACGAAGGTTACCTACCTAACGCACTAAACAACTACCTTGTTCGTTTAGGTTGGTCTCACGGTGACCAAGAGATCTTCTCTCAAGAAGAGATGATTGAGTTTTTCAGCCTGAACGCAATCAGCAAGTCTGCATCTGCATTCAACACTGAAAAGCTACTTTGGTTGAACAACCATTACATCAAAACTTCTGAGCCTGAGTACGTTGCAAAATACCTGCAATGGCATCTAGATGCACAGAAGATCGATACAACAAACGGCCCAGCTATCACTGAAGTGATCAAGCTAGTAGGCGAGCGTTGTAATACGCTTATCGAACTTGCTGAGCAATCTCGTTACTTCTACGAAGACTTCTCTGAGTTTGAAGCTGGCGCTGCCAAGAAGCACCTACGTGGTGTTGCTAAAGGCCCATTAGAGCTTGCTCTTGCTAAGGTTGAAGCACTCGAAGAGTTCACAACGGCAAACATCAAAGACGGTGTGATTGCAGCAGTATGTGAAGAGCTAGAGATCGGCATGGGTAAAATCGGTATGCCACTTCGCGTAGCAGTAACAGGCGGCGGCCAGTCTCCTTCTGTTGATGCAGTGATGGAGCTTGTTGGTAAAGAGCGCGTAATAGCTCGCATCAAGATGGCTCTTGAGTTCATCACAGAGCGTGAAGCTAACGCTTAATTGAGCGATTGCTAGATTCAAAAAAGGGTCAGTAACTTGGTTACTGGCCCTTTTTATTTGTTTGGAGTTTTATCTAGCTAAGCTTAGATTTTCTTGAAGATGATAGAAGTATTGATACCACCAAAGGCAAAGTTATTGCTCATCAGATATTCAACATCCAGTTCGCGACCTGAGCCCGTGATGTAATCGAGTTTGCCGCACTGTTCATCGATATTCTCTAGGTTTAGGGTTGGGCAGAACCAACCACTGTGCATCATCTCAAGGCTTAACCATGCTTCAATTGCACCACATGCGCCAAGCGTATGCCCAAAGTAACTCTTAAGAGAGCTAATAGGCACTTCACCAAAGATATTCGCTGTTGCATTACTCTCTGCAATGTCGCCTTTTTCAGTCGCAGTACCGTGAGCAGAAACATAGCCAATCTTTTCAGCTGGAAGTTGTGCGTCTCTCAATGCTTTTTCCATACAGATTTGCATGGTTTCCATTTGAGGTTGAGTGACGTGAGCAGCATCGCAGTTGCTAGCGAAACCAATGATTTCGGCATAGATTTTTGCGCCGCGAGCGACTGCATGTTCGTATTCTTCAAGGATTAGGGTTCCAGCGCCTTCGCCGATAACTAAGCCATCACGCTCGCTGTCGTACGGGCTAGGAGATTTCTTGGGTGTGTCGTTTTTTAAACTGGTGGCGAAAAGGGTATCGAAAACGGCAGACTCAGTTGGGCATAGCTCTTCACCACCGCCAGCAACCATTACGGTTTGGTAACCATGTTTGATCGCCTCATAGGCATAACCAATGGCTTGGCTCCCTGAAGTGCATGCGCTGCTTGTGGGAATCACGCGGCCACGCAGTCCAAAGAACAAACCTACGTTTACCGCGGCTGTGTGTGGCATCATTTGAACGTAAGTGGTTGCTGTGATTGCTCGTGTCGACTTCTCATTAAGCATCACACCAAATGCACCAATCGCATCGGTACTGCCAGTTGAAGAGCCGTAAGCAATACCCGTTTCGCCATTGGTCAGTACATCATGGCCAATCAAGCCAGCTTGCTCAAGAGCGTTCTCGGTAGCTACGGTTGCTAGGCGGGATACACGACCCATGCCACGAACTTGCTTGCGTTTGTAGTGCTTGGGCAGTTGGAAATCGTCAATCGGCGCAGCGAGTTTGGTGTTGAGGCCATCATACTGCTCAAAGCTTGGCATGTACTGAGTCGCGTTCTCGTACGCTTTTAGTTTTGGTTCGATTTCTTGCCAGTTGTTGCCAAAGGCTGTAACACCTGACATTCCCGTTACGACTACACGGCGGGTCATACTAAACCTCCGTTTACTGAAATCACTTGGCGAGTTACGTAGCCTGCAATATCAGACATTAGGTAGCTCACTAAGCCTGCGACTTCTTCCGGTTCGCCCATGCGGCGTAGTGGAACTTGTGGTAGCGCGTGTTCTTTCACATGTTCATCAACCATACCGGTGTCAATTAAGCCTGGAGCGACACAGTTTACAGTGATCTTGCGTTTTGCGAGTTCTAGAGCAAGAGACTTAGTCGCACCAATCACACCCCCTTTTGCTGCTGCATAGTTAGTTTGACCACGGTTCCCCATAATGCCTGATACAGACGCTAGAGTGACGATACGGCCACCTTTACGCTTTTGAACCATAGGCATGACACAAGGGTGAAGTACGTTGTAGAAGCTATCTAGGTTGGTATGGATAACGCCATCCCACTCTTCTTCTGTCATTGCAGGGAATGCAGTGTCGCGAGTAATGCCTGCGTTGTTTACTACGCCGTAGTAAGCGCCATGCTCAGAAATATCAGACTCTAGCTTTTCACGACATTCGCTGCGGTTGCTGATATCAAATTGGATAAGACGTCCAGCGCCACCTTGCTCGGTGATCGATTGTAGAGTTTCTTCAGCACCTTGCTTGTCACCCATGTAATGAACGGCGATTTCAAATCCGTCTTTCGCGAGTTGAATAGCGATTGCTTTACCAATGCCTTTGCTGGCACCAGTGACTAAAACCTGACGGGTCATGATGGGCTCCTAGTTTTCATTTCTTGTAATTTTTGCTCGGTTGGCACGTAAACATTGAGTTGGCATTGAGCTACCAACTCGCCTTGCTCTTCGACTCTTGCGGTAAATACGGCCATACCACTGTCTTCCATAAGCTGTTCGGCATAGATATCAAGGGTCTGACCTTGAGTAAACTCATCACACAGCGATTTATAGCGACGAGAGCCAAGCAGGAAACCGATAGGGGGAGTGGTGCCGTTTTTCAGCGCATGGTATCCAGACCACGCCGCTACAGACTGTGCCATAAACTCTATGCCAACATAAGCTGGGACCGTTTGAGATTCGGTATTAAAGAACAGATTATGGTCACCAATATCGACCTGGCAGTGGATCGACAACGCCTCTACGCTGATAGCACGATCGATTAATATCATCGGATCATCGTGAGGGAGAAGTTGGTCTATAGAAGGGATATCAATCATTTACTACACCAAAAATCAGGCTAATGTTGTTACCACCAAAAGCAAAAGAGTTGCTTAAGATGTTCTTTACTTTAAGTTTCTGGGAACAGTTTACCAAATCAACCTCAACATCTTCAGCTTTGTCCTGACATTTTTGTAAGGGAAGCGGTAAGTTGTATTTCAAAATATGCCAAGCAATTGCAGCCTCAATCGCACTTGCTGCGCCTAGAGTATGCCCGGTTAACGGCTTGGTAGAACTTACGGGAACCTTGTTTGCGAAAATACGATGGATGGCTTTACTTTCCATCGAGTCATTGAGAGGCGTTGCTGTACCGTGTGCATTGATATAACCGATGTCTTCTGCATTTAACTGTGCAGAATATAGGGCTTTTTTCATCGCTTGTTCAGCGCCATTTCCTTCAGGGTGAGGCGCTGAAATGTGGTGTGCATCAGAGCTATCACCACAGCCTAATAAGGCAACTTGGGGTGTGTTTTGAGTAGAATGAACACCCTTGATTTTGGTTTTACTGAGTAACATAAATGCGGCTGCTTCACCAATATTGATGCCATCTCGAGATTCGCTAAATGGCTTACAATGTTTGGTTGAAAGGGCTTCAAGACTATGGAAACCATTGAGTGTCAGCTTACATAGCGTATCTACACCACCGACTAATACGGCATCAGCCATGCCTGAGTCTAACAAGCGTTGGGCAGTCAGAAACACGCGGCCGCTGGATGAGCAAGCCGTAGAGATGACATAGTTTGGGCCCGTTAATGCGCAATATTGGCTAATGAACTCAGAAATGTCACCAAGCTCTTGTTTTGAGTAATGGTAACCTTCTGGAAACTCACCGTTTGTCAGTTTTTGTTTGAAGGCCGCTTCACCATCGGAGATCCCAGAGGTGCTGGTGCCTATAACAACAGCAATACGGTCTGCGCCAAATAGTGCCTTGGCAAGTTCGATAGAATCTTTGATTTGGTTGAGAGCTGATAACGCCAGTTGATTGTTGCGAGTGGCATACTTATCGAGAGCGGATGGAACCTTTGGTAGCTCATCTGCGATTTTGCCAACGACAGTGTGTTTGCCGTCGTTCAGCATATCGCTCACTTCAACCATGTTTGGTTTACGTTCGCCTTTTAGGCAGCCATGAATGTCAGTAATACTTGAGCCTAGCGCTGAGTGGAAACCACAGTCTTGGATATAAATAGGCATAGTGTTTAGCTCTTACTTGGGGTATCGACAACCGTTGAATTTAACGTTTGTATAGTAATGGTGTAGCCTTGGGTCAAATGTTTGAAAATAATGTTGCCTGCCGTTTTGTGTGTATTCGGTTCGGCTTGATAATCAATTCGGATGATTGCCTGATTCTTGTTATCAAACACTGTGCGGCTGTTATCTGTATCGACCAAATGCCAGCCAATACCTTGTAGCGGTTGGGTCCATGCTTCTGCAGGCCACAAGGTGAGCATCAAATTAAATAGTACCTGTTCGGGCTGCGGTAGGGTAGCACCGAGGCCAGATAGCACCTGTGTTTCAATGGCTTGGCTTTGATACTGTAGCGATAAGATGCGTGTACCCCAAGAGGAGAAGCCGGCTAAAACGACCTTATCGGGCGTGACTTCAACTTGCACGGGTAACTGCTGGGTATCCTCTTGCCAGGTTGCGCTAATTAACTGACTTGCTGTGAATGAATACCCAAGTTCTTCGGGTAGAGGCAAGGCGAGTTCTGTGTCTTGGTTGATGGGGACGCTCGCACCTGTCGGTTGTTGAGAAACCAGCGAACAGGCATTGAGTAGGAAGCTAAATACGACAGCGAGTGCTATCTTGCTCGTTTTGTTCATCTTAATGCCTCACGAGGTTTGTTCTTTTCTGTGGCTTGCTCATTGTTGATGGCGAGTGGGGAAAGCAGCCACGCTATAAAAATTCCGGTTAACACGGTAATCCCGAAGCTGTGAATGGCATGAGTCTGACTGAGTGAAAGTAAGCCGAATGACAGCAGCGTTGTGAGGCCAGATAAAGTGATTGCTAATAGGGTGCTCAGCGACTTTTTCTGCTCCGCAAAGAACAAGGTGTAGTCGATACCAATGCCTAAAATCAGAATCAAACCAAGCAGATTAAATAGGTTCAATGTTGAGCTTAACACGCCAGTCACCGCTAACCCCGCGACACCTGCAATTAGAGATGGCAGAAGCATGAATAGGCTTTGTTTTACGCCATAGCGCCAACCTAGCACCATGCCAGTAGCAGCGAATGCAATCAATAACAGCTCAGTAATTTTGACGCGGTACTCAGCAAAAAGAGAGGAGATTTCATCTGCTTTATTGAGGTATTTCAAACCTTTCTGCTGAGCGAAGTCTGACTCTAACCACTGTGAGAACAGCTTAGTGTTAGTGACGTCTTTGATCATGATAACCGAAGCTGCTAGGTGATTGATTGGTTGTAACCAAAGCGGGCGAATCGGCTCAGATACAGGAGACGATAGAAACTCATTGAGCGTGACCGGACTGTATTTAGGAAGCTCAGGGAAACTTGGCCAGCCAAGCGTACTTTGCAATGTGGTACTTTGACCATCATAAAGTTGCTTAACTAGCTGATAGTTATGGTGTTGTTCTTTCTCGCTTGGCAGGTGTTGATTGACGCTGCGATAGCCTGAGATAGTTTGCTGAGCGACTAAGTTATCAAGATTAGAACTGATCAATGTTAACTTATTGAGCAGCGCTTGGTTACTTTCTGCAGTAACCAACAGCATATCCTGAGCACTACCTAAACCAGATATCTCAGAGATGGCTTGCTCCTGTTGTTTTAGCTCGTTAGGCATTGCTTGAAGTTGTCTGATATCGTCGTCGTAGCGAACCTGAGTTATTGACGCCAAACTTAAGGCGGTCACTATCAATGGCAAGCCGATTCTAAATCTGGGATGGCTCCACAAGTTTAACCAGATGTGCCAAAGGCATCTCAAAGGAAGCGCTCGCTCTTGGCCCGGTTTAGAGGCCAGCACTGGGTACCAAAACACCACGCTAGCGTAGGCGGCGATAAGCCCGATGGACGAGAATAGCGCAAGTTGCTGTAGGCCAGGGAAGGGCGCAACCAGCAGTCCTAAGTATCCAATTAAGCTAGTGATTAAACCTAAGGTGATGGCAATTAAGATGTGCTTAAGTCCTTTATCGCTCTGCCATCGGCTTCCTGCGGCCAAACGGTCAGTGAGATAATGAAACGAGTAATCAATGGATACGCCAATCAAGCTTGCGCCAAACACCAAGCTGAATAGGTGGACCTTGCCAAAGATAGCGATGGTGCTCGCCAGTGCGACCAATAAACCCGTGCTAATTGAGAGCAACGACAAGGCAAGTGGGAGTGCGCTACGAAACGTTAACCACACCAATAAAATTACACCCGCTAATGACCCTAAGCCAATAGTGCTGATTTCAGACTTCGCACTTTGGGTGCCATAATTTGCGTAGAAAACTACGCCAGTGTGCTGAACTTTAACGTCAAATTGCTTCTCAATGTCTCGCTCTAAAGTATCTAACGCAGGAAGCTGTTCTTGAATCGCCAAGCTATATGGTGAGCCTGCCAGCGTTGCGGTAACGAGGATATGTGATTGCTCTTGAGATTGAGCGGTGAGATAGCCATCTTTAAGCCCAAAGTTACTCGAGCGGGTGCCAACCTCGCTTATATAGTCACGAAATAACAGGAATGGGTCTAAGATTAGCTCGGTCGCTGTCACGCCTGAAAAAGGGTTGTACAAGGATTGAATTACATACTGAGCACGTGACTCTGGTGCGTGTGTCAGAGTCTCTTTTTGTTGCTCTGTTAGTAGCTGAGCTCGATGACGGAAGTAGAAGTCATTCCATTGGCTTTGTGTGCTCGAGTTGATTTTACCATGCACGTGTTTGAAGAGTACTGAGCCACCTGAAAACGAGTCGTGATTGAGTGCTTTTTCAAAGGCTTTGGTTGCCGCGATGGTGTTCTTGATGTCTGATCCACTCAAGATAAATACCACTTGCTCACTCATCGAGTTGGAAATCTGCTGGAAAGCTTGTTCAACTATAGGATCTTGCTGATTTTCAGGCAGCAATTTCATGATGTTGCTTTCGATAGGCACTGAAGAAGAAAAAGCGAACTGTTTAATCAACAGTCCGCTGAAAAGTGCCACAATCACTAGCCAGACAAGGGCGAGCTTAGAGCTGAAATTGTTGCGCTTCGGCATCTGACAATACTTCCGGTTGATGGCTTAGCTGACTGAATTCGATCACCGTGCTATCTCCGCGAATCTCCTTTAACTCGATACGCTCAATATCACTGTTGCCTTGCAGTGTGATGGCCTCAAATACTGCATTCATTGGTGCGCTTTTGGGCTTCAGAGTCAGTGTCCAAAATCCCGTGTTTTGGTCTGAGCTTTGCGCAGTTGTAGGTTGGAATGACAGTGAGAATTGGTCTTGAAGTTTTTGTGGATCACCGTGGAACACAGATAGGAAAATATGGCTGAAATAAAACGCCATTGGGTTTTCTTTATCAGTGATGATCTTTGCGGGTTGGTCTGCAAACTTTTGGCTCAACTTGTTGTCAGTCAGTACCAATGTTACCGGAAACGGCGTGGTTTGCGTCCAGAGTAAACCACTTGATTTGTCTAATAGGAATGTACCTTGCGACGTCAGAGGCTGGGCGAACATCTCCATACTGCGCGTTTGAGTAAACTCGCCACGAACAATACTATTTTCGCTGAGTACCGTCTGAAGTTCTGAAATAGAGCTGACAGCAGCGGTGTTCTCTTTGGCGTAAACAAGGCCATTCGTCATCATCGCAGTAAGACCAAGTAGCAAGATATTGATGTGTTTGCGGCTGCGTTTAAACAGATTCATGATTTACCTGCTGTGAGCTAGAGGCCTGAGATTTAGGTTCAGTTGCTAGAGGTAAGCAACCAAACTGGTGCCAGTGTTCCACTTTTTCAGTAAACACTTTCGGTGAAGCGAAGCACATTTCTTGCTCTTCAATGGTTACCGCAACCTGCATTGTGTGTGCTCGAGTCATGCGAGCACCGGTTAGGGCATCATGAATTTCATAATCGACGCGCAGGCGGTTTTCCCACTCGGTGAGCTTCGCCGTTACTTTAATTTTGTGATTAAACGGTATCGCTTTGATGTATTTTACGCGGGTATCGATGATAGGCCACATGTAGCCTGAATCCTTCATCTCATGGTAGTTGTACTCAATCTTATCCATCATGATGCGTCTTACTTCTTCGAAAAATCGGAAGTAGTTGCCATGATATATCACACCCATTGGGTCGGCATCTTGGAATGAGGTGACAATTGTCACCTCAGATTGTAACGGATGAAGGATTTCAGACATAAATCGCTCTCAACAATATGCGTAAAGGGTTGGCTACTTTATGAGGTCAATGACTCTATAAATAAAGAGACCAGTGCTGATTTTGAATACGAGAAATAAAGTGGCGCAGATCGCCTTCAAGCGGGCGGTCCTCGACAATAAACTCGAACTCTTTCAGTACTTCGTCGCGAATGTGCTTGAGGTTTTCACTCATGTGGTGCTCATCAAGCTCATTGTGGCGTTTACGAAGTTCGAGTGCTTGTGTTCCGGCTAGAAGTGACGCTGCCGCCACTTGTTCGGTTAGCTCTAGAACGCGTAAACAGTCACGAGCTGCGATGGTGCCCATGCTCACTTTGTCTTGGTTGTGACACTCAGTTGAACGAGAGAAAACGCTAGCAGGCATCGTGTGTTTCAATGCTTCAGCAGTCCAAGCTGACACGCCGATCTGTACCGCTTTGAAGCCGTGGTTAATTGGTTTACGTTCGCCTTCAGCACCCGTTAGGTTGAATGGCAAGCCGTTGTTGAACTTGTAATCCATCAGCTGCGCCATTTGGCGATCAAGTAGATCCGCAAGGTTGGCTACGGCAGTTTTTAGCGTATCCATTGCCATTGCGATATGACCACCATAGAAGTGTCCACCGTGCAGTACGCGTTCATTATCACCATCGATAATTGGGTTGTCGTTGGCACTGTTTAGTTCGTTCTCGATCATCTGGCGAAGCCATGGTAGAGAGTCCTGAACCACACCGATAACATGTGGCGCACAGCGCAAAGAGTAACGATCTTGTAGGCGGTCACTGTTACGTGGTGGGCGATCTGCTTGTAGATCATCACGCAGCCATGCCGCAACTTGTTGTTGACCTGGATGAGGTTTCACAGCAAACAGCGCTTCATCGAAGTGGAATTCATTGCCGTGCATACCGACCGATACCATCGCCGTGATTTTAGTTGATAGTTGAGCTAGGTATTCCGCACGCTTATAAGCGATACAAGCTAATGCCGTCATTACAGATGTACCATTCATCAATGCCAAGCCCTCTTTTGGCTTGAGCTTGATAGGGCTAATGCCTAGCTCTTTGTAGACATCACTGGTTGGTCGCACTTCACCTTTGTAGATAACATCACGCTCACCAATCAGCGCGGCTGCTAGGTAAGACAGAGGTGTTAAGTCGCCACTGGCACCCACTGAGCCTTCTTGAGGAATAAGTGGTGAGATATCTTGGTTGATTAGGGTAACGATCTGGTTAAGCAGCTTATGAGTCACACCAGATACACCTTGTGATAGAGAACACAGGCGCGTAGCGAGTACAGCACGAGATTGCTCATGAGACAGTGTTTCACCTAAACCACAACCGTGGAAGCGCGTCAGGTGCAGAGGGAGTTCATCGACAAGGTTTGGCGGAATCGCAACGGTACAAGAGTCACCGTAACCAGTTGTTACGCCGTAAATCACGCCTTCTTCCTTAAGTAGGCGCTCTAGAAATGCAACACCGCGGTCGATTTTTGAAGTGAACTCGTCGCTGGTGTTCATCGAGGCTTTTGCGCCCTGTGAGATAGCGACAACGTCCTCGATAGTGAGGCGTTCGGCACCAAAGGTGATGCTATTTGGATTCTTTTTCGTCATGGTGCTTGCTCAATGCCCAAAAATTAAAAAAGTTGTACCACTGAAGCGGTGCTTTCAGTGTGTAGTGCTGAAGTCGATCTGCGTATTGTTGAACGACTTGCTTTAAAGATTGTTCGCGTGTCTTTCTAGGTAGTTCGATTCTGTCGCTAAAATGCTCGAAATAGACGTTAAAATGCGGTTTTTCTTGTGAATCGTCACGTAACCCAAATAGCAAAAATACGGGTGCTTTGAGTACAGAGGCTAACATAAATGGTCCTTGAGGGAACGGAGCTTCCTTACCTAAGAACTCTGCCCATACTGAACGGCTCTCTTTGCTGGTGGAAGTTCTATCACCAACAATCACGATCCACTCACCTTGCTCCAACTTTTGCTGCAACAAGATAGCTGTATCAGGCCCCATTGAAGTCACTTGAATCAAGTTTAAGTCAGATTGCGGGTTCACCGCTTTCATAACAGAGTTAAAACGCTCTGCGTGTTCTGTAAAAACCAAAGCATTTATTTTGATGTTCGAGTGTCTGCGACCTAAAGCGCGACACAATTCAATGTTACCTAGGTGAGAGCCTAAAATTAGCACACCTTGCTGGTTTGCCACCATGTTTTCGAATTGGTCTTGACCATGGATGGTAAGATTATCCACTGAAAAATCGCCTTTCCATGCCGCGAGTTTGTCGAGCATGGTATGCCCAAACGAAAGCAGATGGTTGTAGCTGGTTAGCTCTACGGGTAACTCTATATTTTGCTGTTCCGTATAGGCTTTCAACTGAAACAAGTATTGCTCAGAAGCGTTTCGTGCGCGCTTGCCAGTTAAGTGGTAGTAACGCATTACACCACGCAGAACAAGGTTGAATACACCACGACCTAATAAGGTATAAATGGCCAATAATAGCTTGATGCCTAATACTGTGCCGCGCTCTTGGGTTCGAGACCAGTGCGGCTGCTCTGACGTTTGCAGTTCTGAACCAGCTGATGGACCTAGGTTACTTTCAGTAGCGTTAGATTTGAAATAGCGAGCAATCAGTTTTGGTGCTCTTGGCAGCATGCCGAAGAACAAGCGTGTATGCATCCAACTGATTTTGACGTTATCCCACAATGCATCGAAATGGGATATGCCATTTTCAGGATAAATAACCCGAGTTTCAACGAAGTTGATATCGCAGCCTTCCCAGTACAGACGAACCAAAATCTCGATATCGAAGTCCATTCGAGACCCAACATCGTATTTGCACAGTACTGCTTGTGTTTGGTCGACAGGGTACGCTCTAAAGCCACACATGCTGTCTTTGATCGATAGGGAAAGGGTTTCTATCCATACCCAAATATGTGTCGCGTAGCGTCCGTAGAGTCTTGCTTTGGGTACACTTTCATCGTAGACAGGCTGGCCTGATATCAAACGTTGTGGATTAGCTTGTGAGGCTTGCATCAATGCTGGTAAGGCTTCAAGGTCGTGTTGTCCGTCAGCATCAATTTGAATGGCATGGCTAAAGCCGAGTTGTTGTGCTTTTTTGATTCCGGCTTTTACCGCACCGCCTTTACCTTGGTTCTGCTCAAGTGTTACCAAGGTTACGTGTGAGTGCTCTGCTAGGGGAGTGAGAAACTGCTTTGTAGTGAACTCACTACCATCGTCAACGATGATGATCGGTAACTCAAAATGATGGAGTGATGACACCACCGCAGGCATGGTTGCGCCATGATTAAAGCACGGGATAAGGAAACAAGCCTTGTAGCTGCTTTCCTTTGTTTGGTGTTGAGAAGTAGCCTCGACGGGAGTGCTATTCACTTTTCTCTCCCAGCTTCATTTTGCCTGATGAGTGGGTTTGCTCACCGTTATTTGAGGTGTAGCTGAAGCTCAACTTGCTTTTGTCAGAATCCCATTTGAGTGATAGTTGGATTGTGGCCTCAGGCAAGATAGGCTCTTGGAACTTGATGACTTCCATGCCTTTAAAGCAACTAGGGACACCTAATTCTTGGACTGCGTAGTGAAGTGCCCAATCAATTTGCGTGACGCCTGGTAGAATAGGGAAGCTCTTGAAGTGTCCCTTAAAATCGGTAATATCTCCGCTAACATTAAGTGTCAGGATCGATTCATTTTCTAAAGTGTCTACCGCAATGACGGTTGGTTTTCTCTTGTCCATAGGGCGTGTTTAGAATCCTTGGGTAAATGTTGTTATTTTGACAAAAGTATAAAAAGATAATCTCAGTATAAAATACGATCACGGTTACTATGATTTTATTAGCTGCTCTATGTGAGACGTTAACCGCTTACCTTGGCTGTTGAGAGGAATCTCATCAACAATACGAAATTTTCTTGGGATAGCGATTGGCTCTAACCACTTTCTGAGTTCTGTGCGTAGCATCAACCAGAATTTACCTTTACTCATTGTCAATAGAGTAGCGTGGCCTTCATCTGATAATACCAAAACCGAGGCTAGGATGAGGCGCTCTGGCTCTTCAAATGGAATCACCACACACTCGTTTATCCAAGGTAGTTGCTCAAGGCGCTTTTCTACTTCAACCAGTGATACTCGTTTCTCTTCAATCTTAATCACCCGGTCCGTTCGACCTTTCAATATGAATTGATTATCTGAGACCATTTCGCACTCGTCGGCGGTTTGATACCAGTTGTTCTTATCGATATACGGCGACAATAACTTAATGCAATTCTCACTGTTGAGACTAGCCTCAATACAATCAAAAAGCTGCCAAGGTGTTTGAGCGCTTTCTTGTTGGCGGAAGGCGATGCCACCGGTCTCTGTGCTGCCAAATACCTCTATTGGTAAATGCCCTAGCAAATCACGCGACTGATGAGCCGACTCGGTAGGCAGTGGACCACCTGAAGAGAAGACTACTGCAAGTTGTACCTTGTTGGTCTCATGCTTTAATCGCTTCAGTAGTGCAGGGCTGCTGATCAGCACACAGTTTTTATTGGCATGAGACAGAATTTGTTCAGGGTATTCTAGGTTATTACGAGTAAACGGAATACCAGAGCAGAGTGGCCATATGACTCTAAAGAGCAAACCATAGATATGTTGATGCGAAACCGTGCTTTGAACTTGGTTGCCTTTGAGCAGCGTGCCCCAGTTTTTGTGTAACTGTTCGGTCTCAATATCTAGGAGCTCTAGCGTTTTATTTATCGCTTTTGGCGTACCGCTTGAACCTGAAGTGAACAGGGTCAAATGGGTGGCTGCCAAATCAATGGCCGGTAAACTATTGGACTGAGGTGTTTCTACTTCAGTGCTTGAATTCAATAAGGCTTGAATATTACGAACGTCAGCCACCTCAACTACGTCAATTGAATCATCAACTAACAAGCAATCAAAATGTTCACTTAGCTCGGCAACTGCACAAGGTTGATAGTTGCCTGGTAAAATAATGTGTTTGTTAGCAGCTGCAGATGCTAAGAACGCCACTGAGAACAGATAGCTGTCTTGAGTACAAATCGCGACTCGTTGAACAGCCGATGAGCTCAATTGCCATACGAGTTTCGATAAGTCGTCGTTAAAGGTTTGCCACGTAATCTCGCTATTGTCATCAAAGCAGACAATATATTCGGGTTCTCGGTTTTGAGTGAGAAGCTCAGACAGTGAGGTGTAAGGTACGGTTTGGATCATAACAATTTAACTCTGACGAATGCGTTGTCTCACTATCCACTCCCCAGCAAAGAGCACCCCAGCAAACACATAGCTGAGTAAGCCATTATATAAGGTCCATACTTCTAATGGTTGGAAGCAGGTATAAAGGGCGATAGAGCCATTGATAACAAAGAACAAGCACCAGACTTTGGTGACTTTTCTTGTGTAATCAATGCCACTTTGTGGAAGCTCAGGTTCTTGAAGGCGAGCAAGACGTTCTATGATCGTTTGTGGTTGCCACAGGCTTGAAGCAAAGACAGCCAGCATACAAATATTAACGATAACAGGATAATAGGTTAGCCAGCCATGCTGCTTAAAGACTAAACCTAATGTCAGCAGAACAATACCAGCACTTCCACTGCTCCAAGCTAGGTGTTTTAGCTCTTTAATTTTAGCCTGACCGCCAGTAAAAATGCGCACAGCAAAGATGACGGCTAAGGCGACCCCCACGGTTTGTAGACCAAACTTGTTGAGTCCAAAGTAAACCGCTATTGGGTAAGTGAAAAGTATGATTGCCGACAGCAAAGTCAGCAGAGGACGCATTATGCGTCCTTCAATAGTTCAACCACAGACTCTACAACGTCATTAACGGTGCGCACTGCTTTGAACTCTTCAGGCTTGATCTTGTTACCTGTTACGTTCTGTAGGTGAACGACCAAATCAACCGCATCAATGCTGTCTAGGTCTAGATCAAGATAGAGATGAGCTTCCGGAGTGATATCTTCAGCATCAAGCTCGAACAGCTCAATCAGCGCATCTTTAACCTGCTTGTATACTTCTTGTTGGTTAGCTTGTGTCATAAAGATCTGTCTAGTTGCTCGTTTGAGATGAGATGTAGTTTGCTAGATTTGCAACCGATGCAAAATGCTCGCGAGTGTTTGAATCGTCAGCATCAATAACGATGTTGTACTTCTTCTTGATAGCAAGGCCAAGCTCTAGTGCATCAATAGAATCTAGCCCTAATCCATCACCAAACAGTGGAGCTTCCGTTTCAATCTCATCAATGCTCATGTCTTCAAGATTTAGTGCGTCGATGATCAGTTGTTTCAGTTCGTTGTGTAATGTTTCCACTTTGACCTACTTAATGCTTTGTCTAAATGCTGCTCTAAGGGGGGGCGATTCTACATTATATGAGGTATTTTCGAAATGCCGATATCGCCTGTGATGTTATTGATACGCTAGATGTTGTCTTCGGAAGGGAAAATTGTTTGTGCAAGATGATGATTAAGGCGCCTTGCTGCCGAAGTTAAATTATTTGAGCTTTCAATAAATGGTGCGACTTCTATTTTACCTTTCACCGCGACATGAAAAAAGGGCTTCGTCACAGGAACTTGAAACCATTTTTTTTCTTTCGTTAAGAATGTCGGAGAAACCGTAATATGAATCACCCGTAAATCAGTTTGTGTTCGGGTTGCGATTTGCGCTGCACCACGTTGTAAGGATGGTTCAATTCCGGTCATAGTGCGAGTTCCTTCGGGAAAAACTAGTAGCACATTACCGCGCGAAAAGCGCTCTTCACAGCGTTCTAAAAGATCGTCAGGTGCTTGGTTAGGAATATAACCAGCGGCTTTGACGATCCTTTTCATAAATGGGTTTTCCCAAATCGCTGCTTTAACGAGGCAATCACACTGAGGAAGTTGAGAGGCAATTAGCACGTAGTCTATCAAGCTTGGGTGATTGGCGACGATGATGCAGTTGCGATCTTCTCGCAGTAGTTCTGCGCCATCAATTCGATAATCTATTGCACCTGTGAATTTCATGATCTGGCAGAAGGCATTGAATGAGAAGCGAATCAATCGTTGAGCCCGGAGCTCTCGCTGAATGGTGTTAGGAGTGAAGAGTGCGATAGATGGCAAGATCAAGAAGCTGAGAATTAGGCCTCCCAAGCCGAAGATGGTAAAGCAGAGGCCTGTCGCGAATATTCGCCAATACTGGTCGACCTTGCTCATTATAGTTCTCCGGCTTTCGCGTTGTTTATCCAAGTCCAATCTTGATGCTTACCTGTTACGGTCCAGCTCTGTGAACCTAGAAGGATGTTTTGTAGTGCCAGCAAGCCTTGTGGTAAAGGAGTGGCTGAGTTTTCGTTAGTTATTGCTCTTAATACTGAGTAATCACTTCCGGAGGTGAGTACTAAACCCAGCGCATAGTCGGCATAACTCTGAGCTTCGAACTCTTGATAGAGCTCAGGCAAAGGTTGGTCGAAATCGATAACTAACACACGGTGCGATGGATATTGATTTAGGTAAAGATAGGCTTCAATCAAAGCGTTGTGGAAAGTATCTTGTCCGGCCGCGATAGAGGTCAGAGGGATTGGTGCTTTCGCTGCGATGGTAGTTAACCCTGCTGCTGTGTTATGCACGGATTGTGAAAATGCCATTGGCGAGGCATCGTCACCTTCCAATATCGACTGGATCAAGGTTGCGGTTCGGTGCATTTCACCATGTCGACTGGCAAAAACCAAATAATCAATCGAGTTGTCTTTTAAGAGTGTCAATGCAGTTTGAACAGCCAATTTACTTTGTAGGCTCATTCGGCGGCGCATCATCGGTGGGATCGCTTTAAATTCAGTTGAGCCATCTTGCGGCCAATCTAAATTAGTGCTCCAGGCTTGCCACTCGGCATCAGAATTGAGACCAGCTGAGTTTGCAGACCATTTCTCAATATTAAACGACATTAATTGGGATTGATTTGACATAGGGTATTGATTTGCTTTGGGTCTAACTAAATACTACGCGTGCTTATAAATAAACACAGGTAAGGACTTTAAATGAAATTACAAAAATAGCTGTTTCAATGTTATTCATATTTGTTCTTACAGGGTGTGGACGTGTCAGCCTGTAATGAATGTTGAGGATACTCCAGTTGCACATAATCTTCAAAGTAAACAGGTGAAATCAGCTATTTATGAATCTGCTGAAAATCGAGGCTGGTGAGTTTCTAAAATTAAACCTGGCTTGATCCGTGCTGAATTGTATGTTCGTTCACATCACGCTGTGGTTGATATTCCGTATAACGACAAATTTTACTCTATTCTTTAAGTTGAATCAGAGAATTTGAAGTATGACGATGTTGAAATACACCGTAGTTACAACCACTGGGTTAATAACTTAAACGTTGATATTAAACGTAAGCTTGCACAAATGTCTGCTGAGTAACCCTCTATTATTTTTAGTTAGGTTTTTCGTGTTGGAATATACATTAGATCCATTCAATGTATTAGAAGCAAAAACAGAAGCACAGAAACTATCTTTTGCTCCTATTGTTTTTCATACTGCTCGTACACTTGGTGATTTAGGTATTTTAAAAGCGCTCGACGATGCGGGGAGCGATGGCTTATCAGCTGAGACTATTTCAGAAATAACAGGTGTCTCTGAATATGGTGTGAAAGTGTTACTGGATATGGCGCTTAGCGCTCATATTGTTGCTTGGGAAAAACCTAACTATAAGATAGCCAACCTCGGTTTCTATCTGTTGCATGGCGGCATGACTAACGCAAACATGGATTTCACAGCCGATGTTTGTTATGCCGCGATGATGCATCTCACTGAAGCAATTGAGGAGGGCACTCCTGCTGGTTTGAAGGAGCTAGGGAATTGGGAGACAATCTACCAAGGCTTGTCTCAATTGCCTGAAAAAGCGAAGAGAGCTGTTTGAAGTTTGACCACTTCTACTCTGAACGCTCATTCCCAGTTTTGCTTGATAAGGTTTTCAGCAAGAAACCTAAATCGCTGGTGGATATTGGCGGCAATACAGGTAAGTGGGCAATGCAGTGTTGCAACCATGGCTCTGATGTTGAAGTCTCGATTGTTGACTTGCCACAGCAGTTAGAAATGGCAATGGCTAACGCTAAGCAACATGGCCATCAAAACAGAGTGACGCCTTTCCCTGCAAACATGCTAGATAAGCAACAAGCGTTGCTAACTGGCGCGGATGTTTGGTGGATGAGTCAGTTCCTTGATTGCTTCTCGCCAATGGAAATTCTTAGCATCTTAAAGCGTGTCCGCTCTCAGATGTCAGAAGAAGCGACCGTTTTTATCTTTGAATTGTTTTGGGATGCACAGAAATATGATTCGGCTTCTTATAGCCTAAACGCGACTTCGCTTTACTTTACGTGCCTGGTAAACGGCAACAGTCGTTTTTACCGCAGTGAAGATTTCTTAGATATAGTTGAAGAAGCTGGCTTTGAAGTGGTGACTCGCACCGATGATATCGGTCTTGGTCATACGCTTCTTGAATTGAAAGCTAGCGCGCAATAACACATAACCAACATGGCTTAAATTAATGAAAAAACTGTCTACTCAAGTAGTGATCATCGGAGCTGGGCCATCAGGGTCAATTGCCGCTTCTTTATTACATAAAAAAGGCATCGATGTTCGAGTAATCGAAAAGAGCGTATTCCCTCGTTTCTCAATTGGTGAAAGCCTATTACCCGCTTGCATGGAAGTGATTGAACAAGCTGGCATGACGGATGCGGTGACCAAGGCCAATTTCCAGTACAAAGATGGCGCAGCATTTCGTAAACATGGTGTGTACACCGCGTTCAATTTTGAAGATAAGTTCTCTACTGGGCCGGGAACCACGTTTCAGGTTCAACGTGGTGCTTTTGATAAGGTGCTTGCAGATACTGCTGAGGCACAAGGTGTCACTATTGATTACCAGCATGAGTTGACGGGCATTAATTTTACCGACGACAGCACTATTTTAGATGTTCAAGTGCTTGATGGAGAAAGCTATCAGCTAGAAGCACAGTACGTTTTGGATGGCAGTGGTTTTGGTCGAGTACTGCCGAAGATGCTTGATCTGGAAGAGCAATCATCACTTCCACCTCGTAAAGCGATTTTCACACATATAAACGATCATATTGCAGAGGTGGATACTGAACTAGATTATGACCGAAACAAAATTCTAATCTCTGTGCACCCAACTTACCCAGATGTTTGGTATTGGTTGATCCCGTTTAGCAACGGTGTTTCTTCATTTGGTGTAGTAGGCGAACCTAAGTTCTTTGAATCTTACCCTGAGGATAAGATTACCGCGATTAAGCAGTTGGCAATGGAAGAGCCGGGGTTGGCCGAAATACTTGCAAACGCTGAGTACCCAAACCCTGCGGGTGAAATCGGTGGTTATTCTGCTAACGTGAAGCATCTTGCAACTGACAAATACGCACTACTGGGTAATGCTGGTGAGTTTCTTGATCCTGTGTTCTCATCAGGTGTTACGATTGCGATGAAGTCGGCACAGTTTGCGGTTGAGTGTGTGGAAAAGCAGCTTAACGGCGAGAAGGTCGATTGGGAGCGTGAGTATGCCGATCCATTGATGGTCGGTGTAAACACCTTCAGAACGTATGTTGAGGGGTGGTATTCCGGTACTTTGCAGGATGTGATTTTCTATCAAGATCCTAACTCTAAGATTAAACAAATGGTGTGCTCGATTTTAGCGGGCTACGCATGGGATCAAACCAATCCTTATGTTAAAGACTCAAAACGCCGCTTAACGACGCTGGCAGAGATCTGCCGAAGCTAGGTCATCTACTTGGTACGTGACAATATTCCAAAGCGCTAAGATGACGATTCTAGAAATAAAAACAGCCGCACTTGCGGCTGTTTTTGTATTCGTTCATAGGGATTGGTTTTGTCCATTCTGTGGTTACTTGAGGTCGATGCTGTTTAAGCGTCCCATGAATATGAGTAAATCAATCACATCTTTGTGAGCATTAAGTAGTGCGCGCTTAGTTTGGCTGTAAGCGGCCAGTCTACCGTGCTTTCTTATAGAGCAGACCTTGGTTTTGTATTTGTAATCGCCGTTATCAGAGAACACACGCCATTTCGCGATATAACACTCATCACGATGTTCAGGGTCACTTTGTGTAGGGTTTGGTTTGAATACAATCTTAGGCTCTAAACTATGTGGCAGGCGCGTCATTAGGTAGGGCTCCTTTAGAACCTTCTTCCAAAACTTACCCCAAAGCTCTTTACCCAGCTCGTCTCTTAATTTGATGGTTTTTTTAAGCGCTTTCTCTTCACCCATGCGCACAAAACCAACAGACCGATGCAGTACCGTGTCTTCTGGTGTGTGGATGTGGATCTTAAAAGCGGTCTTACCTTTCGAAATAAAGCGATAGCCGGTAGCACCAATTAGATTATTCTGACTCATAGCTTGCTAAATGATGATTATGTTATTAGTAAGATTACGACAAATACGTAGAAACCGAAACTAATACCCATGAAAAAATTGAAGCCTTAGCAGGGGGGCTAAGGCTTTATTAGAAACTATGAGTTTAGAGTGCGGCTAACTACATGATTTTCTGCATCACATCACCAATTTGAATGCTTCCCGCTAGGCTTGGCTGATCAATCGTAAGTTCTGCTTCGTTCTCGTAGACGCGAGAAACGGTCAGTGTGATATCGCTTTGCGAGACTTTATTGCGCGGTAGACCTCGTTGGTCGATAAATGAACCTGTGTGCCATAGCTGCAGTTTGTCACCTTGTTGTACGCCATGCATTCGGCCCAAATCAATGGTCACTGTATTACCGAATACGGCCGCAACTTCTGGAAGCGTGATCTTACAAGAGACTTCAGATTCTAAGTCCAACATGATATTACGGCTCACACGAAGCATCATACTGCCGTAGGTCGATGTCCAAAAACGAGCACTACGAGTGTCAACTTCACTGGTTTTAGCAAATGGCCACTTTGCTACCTCACGATAGCTACGTGTGTAGATCTGGTGTCCCGTCTTACCATCGAAGACTTGCATCTCTAACGCAAACTGACGGTTGATGATGTCATCTTTTAAAAGCTTAGATTCGATGGTTGCCGTTAAGTCAGTAATCTCACCACCGATTATGTATTGTGCGCCAGTATCCTGCGCGATCATCTTGATGACCTCTGGTCGGCGTTTATCGATTTCGTAGTTGGTAGTGCCAACAGAAACGAAGCTGCGAGACTCTTTGGCTAGCTGTTTATCAACCACATGGCTGAAGTCGTCACCGATGTTGTAGATTCTGCCCATTACGGCTTGTTGTGGAGAGGTGACATCGATATTACCCACCAAGAAGGTTTTCTTGTATTGTCTTTCATGGCAAGCATTTGCCGAAGGGTAGATGTCGATCCTTGCGGTGATCATTAAATTGCCACCGCGCTTCTTCTCTTTATCAACCAAGATGTAGCGTACTTCGTGGTTAGTAAATTGGTATTCCTTTTTCTTGCCATCTAAATAAGGCGTTAGGTTCGCAATACTGCCGATGTCTGCCCCTGAGAACTGGATAGCCTTATACACCGCGTCTTCCAGAGCGTGGATCCTTGCCGTTTCTTCTGACGATACGATGGTTGCTATACCGGTAACTTCATACCATGAGGCATGAGCACTGAAACTTGTGATTATCAGTGAACCTATTGAAAATAAGTAAGAAATTATTTTTTTCATCTATTCGTTACCAGTTGGGTATAAATATTGCTTAATAAATAACTATAAGCTTGAAGCTGACTTGAGTGCGTTTTTCTTAATCTGAATCATTAATGAGAAGCAAAGACTGTTCCAACATTGTAATCCATTGAAACGAATAATGGTGAGAACATATTAGAACAGGTCGCACTATAACTATCTGGAGATTGATAATGAAAAAATGGCTCATAGTAATGAGTGTCATGTTACTGACATCATGCGCTTATTCGCCGATCTATAACGGTAAGACTGAGTACCCAGGCAGTCAGTTTATGCTGATGGACAGCCCTCGCCACACAATGGATTTCTTCGTAGAAAGCATGACCGAAGACTTGATCGTGTCGAATACCAGTATCTCAGCAAGAACGCCTATTGCGATCACCTCGTTTGTTGACCTGCAACACATGGACACAACAAACTGGCTTGGCAACTCGGTATCAGAAGGTTTCATTCACCAGTTTCAGCGTCGTGGCTTCAAGGTGGTTGATTTTAAAACTACGGGTTCTATTCAGGTAACTCATCAAGGTGACTTTGCGATAAGCCGTGACTGGAAAGATTTAGCTCAAGAGCAAGACGTTCAATACGTGCTAACAGGTACTATGCTGCGCCAAGAGGGTGGTGTACTCGTGAATGCTCGAGTTGTGGGCATGCAAACTCGTATTGTCGTGGCTTCAGCACAAGGCTTCTTACCGGCAGACCGTATTGGTCGTGACCTTGATACTCTGAACAGTATTCGAACTCAAGATGGTGTGATCATTCGTTCTGACCCAACGATCACCCAGCCCTACACTGTTATTCTTCGCCCTTAGGAGTTCGAGATGAAGAAGTTAATGTTTGTAGTTGCCGCTTTATTGCTTGTTGGCTGTCAGCCACTACAGAGCATGAGACCAAACGATTTCTTAGTTGCCGTTGGCTACGCGAGTATCAGTGAACAAAAAGGTCGCAACGACGAAGAGAAACGTATCCGTGCGATGAGAGCCTCTAAGATTGATGCTTATCGCGAACTTGCGGAACAAGTTTATGGTATGCGAGTCAGCGGCCGTGCTGAACTTGAAGATCAACGCCTTGGTACAGAGCGCACATCAGGTGCGGTTGATGGTGTTATCCGCGGTGCAGAAGTCGTGCGTAGCTACCCAGTAGGCGATAGCTACGTGACCGAGCTTCAGTTGGATATTCGCAAGATGGATCAACTACGTAACTACGGTGAAGTTCAAGCGGTACCAGAGAAGAGACAGCAAACACTGTTCTAGTATCTGTGAAGAAATGAATGATATTGGTTGCCAGTCGTTTTCCAGATGGCGTATCGGCAACTAGATTTTCATATGAATGAGAAAGCGGCAAGTATGAAAATACTTGCCGCTTTATTGTATATCGTGGTTATGGGTGTACTTTCGGGAGCGTGTCTTTTGATTGGAGTCGGAATATAGATAGTCTGAGATACAAAACAGATACAGAAACAAGTAGGAAAGGACTAATAGTGTTGTTGAAGCGGTACCTTGACTAGGCTTTTACGTTGGTTCCCAGCGTTGAAATAGTGTGCGTTTGACCGCCGGCGTTGTAAGTCATGCCAATCTTGCCGTGGCTTTGTTGCATCATGTTGCTGAGTTTTTTGAAGCTGAGGTGTGCTCGATTTAGGGCTTCGCCATTCACCAGGTTCGCTTGATGACAATCGTGCACAATAGACTTGATGGTTGAGACTAACTGAGCAAGTTCCGGATTCTCGGTCAGTTCTGAGATATTGCTATGGGCAGCGATGCGTTGATCGGTTGCTCTTAGCTGTTCGACAAGGACCACTTTTTCCTTGGCAATTCGCTCAATATCCGTTGACTGTCGGCTCGTAATAGCGGTTTTCTCTGAACTTAATAATTCAGATAAGGCTTTGGCATTTTGAAGTTGGAAATTAACTAAATCTGCTAGTGCCGCCATAACGTAAACCTATCAATAACCTCGTGTGCTTTAAGTTAACCACTCAAATGAAGGGAGTGCTTAAAGACCTTTTAATTCGTTTTCGAACTTGATCATATTGTCGGCCAGCTTTTCTGGGTCAACTGTATATGAACCGTTCGCTATCGCTTCTTTGATTGCTGCAACTTTTACCGAATCAAAGCTTGGATTTGCTGCCATGTCTTGGTGAAGTTGACCTATTGCTTTGCCTTGTTGGCTAAGTGACACCGCGTCTTTGCTCGCCGGTGATTTAGTTGATACATCAGAACGTGATGACTCAGGACTAGAATCAGAGCGGACTGCTGATCGGTTGGTGGTCGTTAGGGTTTGCCCTGAACGAATGTTATCAATGCCTGCCATAGTTAAGCCTTTTTCTTCAAAAATGGGAACCTGTACAGTCAATATCGACCAAGGGTTCAATTACTTTAGCAATTTTTCGCTCTTTAGTCGAAAAGGGACGAAACACTGAAGCAACGTATTTCAGTACTAGAGCGAGAGCAAAATGCTAACGGTACCGCCAATTGAGAAGTAGAAAGTTAAAAGTAAACCGTGACTTCAGACATGTTGGTAACAATACCTTCGATTATACGCTGCGATTTATCATTTTTCACTCTTACTTGATCACCCATAGAGCCATCAGTTAGCGCTGTGCCTTTAGTGGTAATGGTCATGCCACCTTTTACCGCCTGTATGATAACCTTCTCGTTTCGACATACGACACAAATATCACCTCTTTCGACAACGTCACCCGGCCTTAGGGTCTTTTTTACCTTGGCTCCGATAACTTGCTCTGGAGCAGTGAAGCCTTGGCGACGAAATTTGTTAAGAGAAATCATCGCAGTGGTTACGTCGTATTGTCCGACGACTTCGCCTCTTACGAGTGCGCGTGTGGTCGTGACGAGGGGCACTGACATAGAGAGTCTTACTGGTACATAAACTCGCCACTCATCAGGAACACATTGAACTAAAACCGTAATACTGCTGCGGGTGTTAGTGGTGGTTGAGGCACTGGTATCCAAAGGAATAGGGCAGTCTGTCGCTTTGATTCTTGAATCAATATTTGCTGAATTTACAAGGAGTTCGCCACCTAGAGGTTGTTCAACCGTATCAAGGATGTGCTGCTCTGCCGCAGACTGAATCATCTCAATTTGTTCTGGGGTCGCAGCATGTACAAAAAAACTAAACAATATTGATAAAATGCCGATAAACTTAGCGACAGTTTTAAAAGTAGCTCTACACATTGCTATGGAAAGAGGTGGCAAATTTGTTTTATAATACGTCATTCCGTTTCTCTGGTGGTTCGTAGCCTGCAGTAGACTAACACTTTTTATACAAAAAAGTTTGATATGGAGATGAGCTCATGACGGGTATTCTTGATTCGGTGAATCAGCGTACGCAACTCGTCGGTCAAAACCGATTAGAATTACTAACCTTTCGCCTAATGGGGCGCCAGCGTTACGGCATTAATGTCTTCAAAGTAAAGGAAGTGCTTCAATGCCCTAAGTTGACGAAGATGCCAAATTTAAACCCACTGGTTAAAGGTGTCGCACACATTCGTGGTCAAACGATCTCTGTGATTGACTTGAGCTTAGCGATTGGTGGCCGTCCGACAACGGATGTTGAAAAGTGTTTTGTAGTTATCTCTGAGTTTAACCGAACCATCCAAGGTTTCTTGGTCAGTTCCGTTGAGCGCATTATTAACATGCACTGGGAATCGATTCTCCCGCCGCCAGATGGCGCTGGTAAAGCGAACTACTTAACAGCGGTAACTAACATCGACAATGAATTAGTTGAAATTCTTGATGTTGAAAAAATCCTAGCTGAAATTTCGCCTGTTGATGAAACGATGGACAGCAAGATCGCTGAAGAAATCGCAGAAGTAGAACAAGAAAAAGAACTCGTTCGCCGTATCTTGATTGCTGATGACTCAACTGTTGCACGTAAACAGGTTCAACGCGCTATTGAGTCGATTGGTTTTGAAGTGATTGCCGTTAAAGATGGCAAAGAAGCCTACGAAAAACTGATGCAGATGTCAGCAGAGGGCTGCATTTACGATCAGATCTCATTGGTGATCTCGGATATCGAAATGCCAGAGATGGATGGCTATACGCTGACTGCTGAGATTCGCCGTCACGCTGAGCTAAAAGATTTATACGTAATTTTACACTCATCATTGAGTGGTGTATTTAACCAAGCCATGGTTGAGCGTGTGGGAGCGAACTCCTTCATTGCTAAATTCAACCCTGATGAGCTTGGTGCAGCCGTTAAAGCTGCTTTAACTAACTAAAAGAGACATTAATGACTGCTATAACAATAAGTGATCAAGAGTATCGCGATTTCAGCCGTTTCTTAGAATCTCAATGTGGCATTGTATTAGGTGACAGCAAACAGTACTTAGTGCGCAGCCGCCTAAGCCCATTAGTGGCAAAGTTTAACCTAGCTTCGCTGTCTGATTTATTGAGAGATGTCGTGACGGGCCGAAACCGTGAGTTGAGAGTGGCAGCAGTGGATGCTATGACGACGAACGAGACACTTTGGTTCCGAGATACTTACCCGTTTGCTGTGCTTGCGGATAAACTTCTACCGGAGATAGCGGCAAATAAACGTCCTATTAAGATTTGGTCTGCGGCAAGTTCTTCAGGCCAAGAACCATACTCAATGGCAATGACGGTGCTTGAAACTCAAGCTCGTAAGCCAGGTATGTTGCCAAATGTATCGATCACCGCAACGGATATCTCTGCAAGCATGTTAGATATGTGCCGCACTGGCGCGTATGACAATCTTGCTTTAGGTCGTGGTCTTTCTCCAGAGCGTCGCCGTACTTTCTTTGAGGATGCAAGCGATGGCCGCATGAAAGTGAAAGACAACGTTAAGCGCATGGTGAACTTCCGTCCTCAAAACCTGATGGACAGTTACGCTCTGCTAGGTAAATTCGACATTATTTTCTGTCGTAATGTACTGATTTATTTCTCTCCAGAGATGAAATCTAAAGTGCTTAACCAAATGGCGAACAGCCTGAACCCGGGGGGATATTTGCTTCTGGGTGCGTCTGAGTCGTTAACTGGTTTAACCGACCGCTTTGAAATGGTTCGTTGTAACCCAGGTATCATATACAAATTGAAGTGATTGCCGCCACCTAAATAAGGTGTGACGTTACTAAACAATTTCAAAACCCAGCCAAGTGCTGGGTTTTCTTTTTCCTGCTTAGCCTATATCTTTAAGTCAGAGTGACATTCCAATTTACTCTATTTTTTGGCTTGTATATTACAAGTTTACCCACGAGTAACCTGTGAAAGCATAAATAGACCACTTTGTTTTAAAAGTTGGTATATATATTGCTTTAATTATTTCACAACAGTCAGTTCTTGAGTTGAGGTTTAGATGGCTATTTCTTTTGACAATGCTTTGGGCATTCACCAGCACACTGTTGGTGTACGTGAGCGTAACGCTGAGGTGCTTTCCACCAATATCGCGCAAGCAAACACGCCTGGGTATAAAGCAAAGGGATTAGACTTTAAGAAATCACTGCAAGCGGCAAGTTCTGGGGCAAGCATTGGTCTTAGCCGCACAGACGGTCGGCACATTTCTGCCGAAACGACGGTGAATGGGGAAACGAAGTATCGAATTCCTACCCAGCCTGATACAGGAGATGGCAACACGGTTGATTTGGATTTGGAAAGAAACCTTTTCATGCAAAACCAAATTAGGCATCAAGCCTCTCTCGACTTCCTAGGAAGTAAGTTCAAGAATTTAACTAAAGCGATTAAAGGGGAATAATTAGATGAGCTTATTTAATGTATTCAATGTGACTGGTTCTGCGATGAGTGCTGAATCTGTTCGTCTAAATACGACCTCAAGCAACCTTGCAAACGCAGACAGTGTAAGTAGTTCTGCTAAAGAAACTTACAAAGCCCGCCACGCAGTGTTCGGCGCTGAGTTAAATCGAGCACGCAATAGTGACCACACTGTGCCTGTGAAAGTATTAGGTATCGTAGAAAGCGATAAGCCGCTGAGCGCGGAGTACAACCCAGACCACCCATTAGCGAACAACGAAGGCTACATCTACAAGTCAAACGTGAACGTTATGGAAGAGATGGCAAACATGATTTCGGCATCACGTGCGTACCAAACGAACGTACAGGTTGCTGACTCGAGTAAACAAATGCTGCTGCGTACGCTGCAGATGGGTCAATAAGGATAAGGAGGTAGCACATGGCTGGAATCAACAACAATGTTGGTCAAAGCGGCTTGTCCTATGTTGACCAGCTGAAGAGTCTTCAAGATGGCGCTAAGAAGCCCGACGAAACAACAGGTAAGCAGGATCTTAAGCAAGAAGATTTCTTATCTTTGTTGACTAAGCAATTAGCACAGCAAGACCCTTTTAAGCCGGTTAGCAATGACCAGATGATTGCGCAAATGGCTTCATTTGCGACCGTGGATGGCATCGGCAAAATGAATTCACAGTTTGAAAGCTTGAACTCATCGATGACCTCTAACCAAGCACTGCAGGCCTCCTCTTTGGTTGGTCGTGATGTACTGGTTCCTGGTGCGGCAGGTGTAAAGCAAGGTGATGGCGGTATGGCGGCAATGGTTAAGCTTCCTCAAGCGATGGACAACGTTATGGTCCGTGTTGAGAATGAAGTGGGCCAGTTAGTTCGCACTTTTGATATCGGCTCTAAACCTGCAGGCGATACACGTGTTGAATGGGACGGAAAAGACGAAAACGGTAACCCATTGCCGGCTGGTAAATACAACGTGAAAGCGTCAGGTTTACTGGATGGCGAGAACACAGAGTTCCAAGTTTCCAGCTATGCGAACGTGAACAGTGTGCTTCTTGGTAAGGGTGATGGCAACGTACTACTCAATCTGGCTGGTTTTACATCGCCAGTACGACTTGCTGAAGTACTAGAAGTTGGTAAAGCGTAGCTCCTGAGTGAGTGAACATGCTAGCTAGATAGATTAGGAGAATATTGGAATGTCATATGTAGCTTTAAGCGGCCTATCCGCTGCACAATTAGACCTGAATACAACCAGTAACAACATTGCGAACGCAAACACATTTGGCTTTAAAGAGTCTCGTGCTGAGTTTGGTGATGTTTACTCAAACTCGTTGTTCACAAACGCAAAAACGACGTCAGGTGGTGGTGCGCAAGCTAGCCAAGTGGCGCAACAGTTCCACGAAGGTTCAAGTATTTATACAAATAACCCAATGGATCTACGCGTAAGTGGTACAGGTTTCTTTGCGGTAGCGAAAGACCGTATGGTGCCGGAGATCAACGAACTAACTCGTAATGGTGCATTTCACCTAAATAAAGACAACTACATGGTTACGGCTAACGATGAGTTTCTTTTAGGTTACGATGTTGATCCAAACTCGGGTGAGGTTCTTTCTTATGCGCCAAAGCCTCTCGACATTCCAGCTGAATTTGGTAAACCAAAACAGACAGAAAACATTGAAGTAGGGGTTAACCTTCCTGCAAACGGTGATCTTAAAGATCCAGCTGCATTTAACTTCAAAGATGCTGATACCTATAACCGTGCAACGTCTTCGACGGTATACGATTCTATGGGTCAGTCTTACAAGTTAACGACTTACTACCTCAAAGATCAAACGCAACCAAACACTTGGCAGACTTACTATACTGTGTCTGATGAGACTGGCGAGAAGCCACTCAACATCACTGGTGGTGATGCAACGAATGCTCAAGGTCATGTTGGTCACACAATGAAGTTCAACAATGACGGTACGTTAGCAAGCCTAAACAGTGGTCAACCGATTAACTCGGAACCTCTAGGTGCAGGCGCTAACCCTGTCGATCTGAATGGTGCAGATCCAACACAAGTGCTTAAGTTTGGTCTAGATTCTTCAACCCAGTTTGCGGCTCCGTTTGAATTAACTAAGTTTGATGAAGATGGTGCTACAACAGGTTTCTTAACCAAAGTCGATTTCGATGAGTACGGCAGTGTTCTAGGTACTTACTCAAATGGTGAAAACGTGATGCTTGGTCGTGTAGGCCTAGTTCGCGTACCAAACGAGCAAGGTCTGGATAAGAAAGGCGGTACTCAGTGGGATTCTACTAACGACTCGGGTGACAAAATCTGGGGTGAATCTAACAAAGGTTCATTTGGTAGCATCAACAATGGCTCTCTGGAGCAGTCGAACATCGATATGACTCAAGAATTGGTTGATTTGATTTCTGCTCAACGTAACTTCCAAGCGAACTCTCGTTCTCTAGAAGTACACAACCAACTACAACAGAATATTCTTCAGATTCGTTAATCGTTTCAAACGTTTGAATCATCTGCGAATACCCAATTCAATGTTATTGAATTGGGTATTGTCGTTTGATTTTTTATTTGCCGCCCTTATTGCCGCCCGGTAATGCTACAGGCAACAATTCTTCCTCAATGATCCTTTTGTGATCACCTTTCTTGTTTGTTTTTTATTTAAATTGTTGATAAATAACAGTTAAAAATATTGGCACAATGTTTGCTTTATTAGCCCCAGAAGATGATTTTTGGAGCAAAATTATGGATCGCGCACTGTTTCTTGCCATGAGTGGCGCTAAGCAAAATATGCAAGCTTTGCAGCTACGTGCAAACAACCTTGCCAACGTAAGTACAACGGGTTTCCGTGCTGATTTAGCACAAGCGCGTTCAATGCAAGCGTATGGCGAAGGTATGCCTACTCGTGTTTTCAGCATGACAGAGCGTCCTGGACATAATTTTGCACAGGGAAGTGTAATTACCACTGGCCGTGATCTTGATGTCACTATCCAAGGTGATGGTTGGATTTCGGTTATGGATAATACTGGACGTGAAGGTTTAACACGTAACGGTAACCTAAAGGTTGACCAAAACGGTTTGTTGACCAATGCAAGCGGTCATTTGGTATTGGGCGAAAACGATGCGCCAATCACACTACCTATCCCAATCAGTAAAGTCGAAATTGGTACAGACGGTACGATCTCAGTCATTCCTCAAGGCGCTCCAGCTGAGGAACTAGAGGTCGTTGATCGTATTAAACTTGTACGTCCAGACAATCAAATTTTGTTTAAAGATACGAATGGTCTATTCCGTTCGAAAAACCCAGATCAGGCATACGAAGCAGATGCAGAGGTAACGTTGCTAAAAGGTGCTATCGAAGGCAGTAATGTAAATGCCGTAGGTGAAATGACCAGCCTAATTGACTTACAACGTCAGTTTGAAATGCAGGTCAAGATGATGAGCACAGCAGAGGAAATGGACAAGTCGTCTGATTCACTGCTTCGTATGAGCTAATAGAATTTAAAGGAAATTGCTATGCATCCAGCATTATGGGTAAGTAAAACAGGTTTAGACGCCCAACAAACCAATATTTCAACGATTTCAAATAACCTTGCCAACGCCTCGACCATTGGTTTTAAAAAGAGCCGTGCGGTATTTGAAGATCTGTTCTACCAGAACATCAACCAGCCTGGCGGTCAGTCGTCTCAGAATACTGAGTTACCAAGTGGTTTGATGCTAGGTGCGGGTTCTAAAGTGGTTGCGACTCAAAAGGTTCACACACACGGTAACGCGCAGACTACGTCTAACAGCCTCGACATGATGATCGAAGGTGACGGTTTCTTCCAAGTTGAAATGCCAGACGGAGAAACAGGTTACAGCCGCAATGGTCAGTTCACATTGAACGGTGACGGCGCAATCGTGACCTCGGGTCAAGGTTACCCGCTACAACCAGAAATCGTTATACCTGAAGATGCAATCTCAGTGACAGTAGGTAACGACGGTGAAGTTTCGGTTCGTCTCCGTGGTGAGCAGAACAACGTCGTGGTAGGCCAAATCACCATTACTGATTTTGTAAATCCAGGTGGTTTAGAACCAGTAGGTCAAAACCTTTACTTGCCGACAGGGGCGAGTGGTGACCCACAAGAAGGTGTACCTGGCTTCGATGGCCTAGGTAATATCCGCCAGTCGATGCTAGAAACATCGAACGTAAACGTAACTGAAGAGCTTGTGAATATGATCGAAGCTCAACGTGTTTATGAAATGAACTCGAAAGTTATCTCGTCGGTAGACAAGATGATGAGCTTTGTTAACCAACAGCTGTAATTGGTTAATTCACCGCTTACTTGTTTCGTATTAATTGACGTGTTCGTCACAGCTTACTATTCACCACGACTTGCTGAGAGTATATCACCATGAAACGTATTTTTTGTTTAGCCCTGTTTTTATCTATGAGCGGTTGTTCTGTATTGGATCCAATTGAGATGCCAGCAGAAAAGAACGCGACCAGAGTGGTTGATGCGGTAGAAGGTGATAAATCGGCTCAAGAAAGTTCGGGCATTGTTGATACGCTTCGCGGTCGAACGGATCCTGTTGCAGGTGATCCTGCATGGGCGCCAATCAATCCAAAACAGAAGCCAGAGCATTATGCAGCGGCAACTGGCTCACTATTCAACGTAAACCATATTGGCAGTATGTACGATGATTCAAAGCCTCGCGGTATAGGTGACATCATTACTGTGGCATTGGATGAAAATACTCGTGCGACGAAAAAAGCCAATGCAGATATGTCTAAGTCGAATGACTCATCAATGCAGCCTTTGGCTGTTGGTGGTCAAGAGTTAACAATAGACAAGTACAACTTCTCGTACGACCTAAGTAACACCAATACTTTCGCAGGTGATGCATCCGCTAATCAGAGCAACAGCATCAGTGGTTACATTACTGTGGAAGTAATTGAAGTACTCGCTAACGGCAACCTAGTGGTGCGTGGTGAAAAATGGATGACATTGAACACCGGTGATGAGTACATCCGCCTAAGTGGCACTATCCGTCCGGACGATATTGATTTCGATAATACCATCGCTTCAAACCGTGTTTCTAATGCACGAATCCAGTACTCAGGTACTGGAGTGCAACAAGATATGCAAGAGCCTGGATTCTTGGCACGATTCTTTAATGTATCTCTGTAGAGCTTGAGAGGGCGTCGACATACTGACAGCCCGCGTTACGCAACAACACCTAGCTAAGTCATTATTAATTAAAGCAATACAGACAGGTTACTCAATGAAAAAACTGACACTTGTACTATTCGGCATGCTATTTCTTGCCACCAGTGCCCATGCTGCGCGTATTAAAGACGTGGCAAAAGTGGCGGGTGTTCGTAGTAACCAACTGGTCGGTTATGGTTTGGTCACGGGTTTGCCGGGTACCGGTGAGACAACTCCCTTTACCGATCAAACATTTAACGCGATGCTGCAAAATTTTGGCATTCAATTGCCGCCTGGCATTAAGCCAAAAACCAAAAACGTAGCGGCAGTAATTGTTACCGCTGAACTGCCGGCTTTCTCTAAGCAAGGTCAGGAAGTTGACGTAACCGTATCTTCAATTGGCTCAGCAAAAAGCCTGCGTGGTGGTACCTTGCTACAAACCTTCCTAAAAGGTCTGGATGGTCAGGTGTACGCCGTGGCGCAAGGTAACTTAGTGGTCAGTGGCTTTAGTGCTCAGGGTAACGATGGTTCTAAGATTGTCGGCAATAACCCTAACGTCGGTATCATCTCTAGTGGTGCAACGGTAGAGCAAGAGATCCCAACGCCATTCGGCCGTGGTGACTACATCACATTCAACCTAATCCAATCCGATTTCACAACAGCGCAGCGCATGGCTGATGCGGTTAATAATTTCTTAGGTCCGCAAATGGCGTCTGCGGTTGATGCGACGTCTGTAAAAGTGCGTGCACCTCGAGAAATCAGTCAACGTGTGGCTTTCTTATCGGCGATCGAAAACATTGAATTTGATCCAGCTGAAGGCTCTGCGAAAATCATCGTTAACTCTCGTACAGGTACCATTGTGGTTGGTAAGCACGTGCGCCTAAAAGCGGCTGCTGTAACACACGGTGGTATGACAGTCGCGATTAAAGAAAACTTAAATGTAAGCCAGCCGAATGCATTCTCTGGCGGTCAAACGGTAGTGGTCCCAGATTCTGATATCGAAGTCACTGAAGCCGATGGCAAGATGTTCAAGTTCGAACCTGGTCTAACATTGGACGATTTGGTTAGAGCGGTTAACGAAGTCGGCGCAGCACCTTCTGATTTAATGGCAATCCTTCAAGCACTGAAACAAGCGGGTGCGATTGAAGGTCAGCTGATCATTATCTAAGGAATAGAGCATGATTAAGAATAACAACGACATCGGCTTTATTCATGACATCGGTAGCCTAGACCGTCTTCGTCAACAAGCAGTTAACGGTGAAGAGGGCAGTGAGAAAGAAGCATTGACCGCAGCGGCAAAACAGTTTGAAGCGATTTTCACCTCAATGTTGTTTAAGTCGATGCGTGATGCGAACTCTAGCTTTAAATCGGATATGTTGAACAGCCAGAACGAACAGTTCTACCGCCAAATGCAAGATGACCAAATGGCGAGTGAGCTCAGTGCGAATGGTTCGCTAGGCCTTGCGGATATGATTGTGGCACAGTTAAGTGCCGGCCAATCTAACGACGTGACAGAAGATAAGGTGCGTAGCGAAGGCTTTGATACTTCATTGCAAAGACCTCAATTTTCAGGTCGTTCAGAAGAGAGAGCACTAGAAGTTCAGGTTGCATCGGCGATTAAACAGCCGGTCTCTTTCGACTCACCAGAGTCGTTTGTCACTTCAATGAAGCCTTACGCAGAAAAAGCGGCAAGCGCGCTTGGTGTGGATTCATCTCTATTATTGGCTCAAGCGGCACTGGAAACAGGCTGGGGCTCTAAGATGGTTCAGAACTCTCTGGGCAACAGTCATAACCTGTTCAACATCAAAGCAGACAGAAGTTGGAAAGGCGATAAAGTGGCAACTCAAACACTCGAGTTCCATGGTAAAACTGCCGTTAAAGAATCGGCCTCTTTCCGTTCTTACTCTAGTTTTGAAGACAGCTTCAGCGATTATGTGAAGTTCTTGAGTGAAAACCCAAGGTACGAAACGGCGCTGCAGCACCAAGGTAATTCAGAGAATTTCATCAAAGGTATTCATCAAGCAGGCTACGCAACCGACCCTAACTACGTGGATAAGGTATTGCGAGTTAAAGCTAAGATTGATGAAATGAACTAGGTCAAATCTATTGAACATCTAGAGCTTGCCAGTGGCAGGCTCTGTTCTTATCTGCCGCATAAGATTTAATACCACCACACATAGCTATCTCCTTATACTTCAATAAATTAACGCCTTTTAATTCTCTTTTTTATCTGTTGGCATACATATTGCTTTTTAAACTGTTAGTTAATCAGTTTATCCTGATTTTGTTAAGTTTTGGGGGGCATTATGGCGTCGGATCTTCTGAATGTAGGGGCACAAAGTGTTCTTACTGCTCAGAGACAGCTAAACACCACAGGTCATAACATTTCTAACGCCAATACAGAGGGCTATAGCCGCCAATCTGTCATTCAAGGTGTTAATGATCCGCGCCAGTACGGTGGTCAAACCTATGGCATGGGTGTGCATGTGGAAAATGTTCGCCGCTCTTGGGATCAATTTGCCGTCAATGAACTTAACCTATCGACAACTAATGCCGCCAACAAAGGCGATAATCAAGGCAACTTGGATATGCTGTCGAATATGTTGTCTTCGGTGGCTTCGAAGAAGATTCCTGAAAACTTAAATGAATGGTTTGACTCGGTTAAAACCTTAGCCGATACACCGAATGACGTTGGCGCACGAGAGGTCGTACTAGAAAAGGCCGAGCTACTCAGTAAAACACTGAATGAATTTCATGAGACGGTTCGGCAACAGTCTGATTCTACTAATAAAAAATTAGATATGGGTATCGAACGAGTCAACCAACTCGCGATCGAGATTCGAGATGTTCAACGCCTGATGATGCGCACCCCTGGGCCGCACAATGATCTGCGAGATAAGCACGAAAAGCTAATTAATGAGCTTTCTGGTTATACCAAAGTAACAGTAACGCCGCGCTCAAATGCCGAAGGCTTCAATGTCCATATCGGCAACGGTCACACCTTAGTATCAGGTAGTGAGGCAAGCCAGCTAAAAATGGTCGATGGTTTACCTGACGCACACCAGCGTAGATTAGCGATTGTTGAAGGTAAGTCTTTAAAGCCGATCACTAGTAGTGATATTGATGGAAAAATTGGTGCCATGTTAGATATGCGAGATGAACATATCCCAGCGATCATGGATGAGCTTGGTCGCTTGGCAACAGCTTTTTCATATAAGGTTAACTCCTTTCAACAACAAGGTTTAGATCTCAATGGTAACGTGGGTAAGAATTTATTTACGGATGTGAACTCTGAGCTGGTGGCAAAATCTCGTGTTACGACAAGCGGGCAATCCAAAGCGGATGTTGCTGTGTTTATTGATGATACTTCTGGCTTAAAAGGTGGAGAGTACGGTCTTAAATATGATGGTAGTGATTACGTGGTGACCAAGCCAAGTGGCGAAACGGTCAAAGTGAGTACAGATTCAAGCGGCAACGCATTTTATCTTGATGGTATGCGCGTTGAAATTCGTAATCCCCCCGAACTTGGTGAAAAGCTGTTACTGCGTCCAACGCGTAATTTTGCTGCGCAGGTTCATGTGACAACCACAGATCCAAAAGATGTTGCTGCACAAAGCTATGAAGCGTCTACGACGTTTGCCAAGGGCACAGCTGGGTTTAAAATCCTTGAGGCGGGTCAGCTACGTGAATTTGAAGTGATTGTGTCCCCAAAAGGTGAGCAATTTGCAGTGACGGATCCCAAGGGCAACATCTTAATGCAGCCTCAGCCATATCCACCACAAGGGCCGGTGACGATTAACGGTACGACCTTTGAGCTAACAGCGGGAGCTGTGCCGAACGATAAGTTTACGGCAAACCTTGTCCCATCAGAGGGTGACAATGGCAACTTACGTAATTTTCAAGATCTTCAAACCGAAAAAGTTTTGAACGATGGTGAGTCTACGATTTTAGACCTCTACCACAACTTGAATACTAATACGGGTCTGAAGTCTTCAACGGCTAATCGTTTAAGTGAAATTGCGACGTTGGAAAAGCAGTCTGCCCAAGAGCGTATTGCTTCAATCTCGGGGGTTAACCTCGATGAAGAAGCGGCAAACATGATGAAGTTTCAACAAGCTTATATGGCTTCTTCACGCATAATGCAAGCTGCTAACGACACGTTTAATACTATTTTGGCTCTGAGGTAGAATTGTAAATGTTGAATCGTATTTCCAGCTTCCATAATTATCAGGCAGTACAAAATGACTTGCGCCGCCAAGAGAATAAGGTGCATCACAACCAAGCGCAGCTCGCTTCCGGTAAAAAGTTACACTCGCCAAGTGATGACCCTTTAGCGACGCATTATTTACAAAATATTGGCCAACAATCAGAGCAGCTAGAGCAATACGTTGATGCTATTACCCTAGTCAGGAACCGTCTTGAGCACCATGAGGTACTAATCGCCAATTCGGAAGGTTTTGCTGATGAGGCAAAGCGAACCGTAATGGAAATGATCAACGGTGCACTTTCTCCTGAAGACCGTTTAGCGAAGAAGCGTGAAATCCAAGAGTTAGCGAATAACTTCTTGTACTTAGCAAACTCTCAAGACGAGTCTGGCAACTATACATTTGCCGGTACCAAGCCGAAAAGCCAACCTTTCTTTCGTGATAACGAAGGAACGGTGACGTATCAAGGCGATGACTATCAGCGCAAGATGCGTGTTGCAAGCAGTTTTGAAATGGCGATGAATGATCCGGGTAGTAAGTTATTTATGGAAATAGATAACCCATTCGGTGATTACCAGCCTCAATACGAGCTTGAGCCCGCATCTGAGTTATTGCTTGGCCGCGCGACCAACAGCGCTGAAGATGGTTCTACTTATAAAGTAACCTTTGTTGATATGCAGACTGGTAAGTTTGCGTACCAACTTGAAAAAGATGGCGCTGTAGTTGCTGCTGAAGATTTTGACCCTGCGACTGGCATTGTCTACGAAGGGTTAAATATTCAGTTTAAAGGACAAGTCACAAAGGGTGATTCGATCATCTTAGAGCCGAGAGAGACATTCTCGATCTTTGATACGTTCAAAGAAGCGGCAGAGCAGGTAGAAAACCCAGTGTCCGATGCATCGGCAACGGCAAAACTGCACCAAATGACGGAAGAGTTTCATGCTGCGTTTATTCACTTAACGAAAGCAAGAACAGACGTCGGTGCCCGTTTGAGTACATTGGATATTCAAGAGCAACAACATGAAGATTTTAAGTTGTCTTTGGCGAAAGCGAAAAGCAACTTTGAAGATTTGGATTACTCGAAAGCCATCATTGAATTCAATGAAAACTCTCGAGCATTGCAAGCTTCACAGCAAGCGTTTGGCAAAACAAAAGACCTAACCTTGTTTAACTATATTTAGTGATGAATCGGTATTGAGTCGTGAACTACTAAATATCACGGAGTCGATTCTTTGCCTTATGTGCTATGCCATATGTGCGAATGACTTCAAAAATTGCCGATTTTTCGTACGAAGCATAATGTTTCTTGATATAGCGGCAAAAAACGGCAACAAGCGGATGAGGGCAGTTTCATCTTCTAAAAGTAAACAATCATAATCGCGTTTAATTTTCTGTAAATCCTTGATTATAAGTAAATAAAAAAATATTTATAGAAAATTAAACTTGGCATACAACTTGTATCTGTGTTGGTTATAAATGATTAATACAGATCTTAAATCTTGTATAAGATTTATTGAGTAACATACGGTCAGTGCTTATCCATATGAGAGTAAAGCTGGCCGCTTCGCAGAGAGCTTGCGAACTCATAAGGAGAGCAAAATGGCAGTTAATGTAAGTACTAACGTTTCCGCAATGACAGCGCAGCGTTACCTGAATAAAGCGTCTAATGACTTAGCGACTTCTATGGAGCGCCTGTCATCTGGTCACAAGATCAACAGCGCGAAAGATGATGCGGCAGGTCTGCAAATCTCGAACCGTCTAACGGCTCAGTCTCGTGGCCTTGATGTGGCAATGCGTAATGCCAACGACGGTATTTCGATTGCTCAAACGGCAGAAGGTGCGATGAACGAATCGACTAACGTATTACAACGTATGCGTGATCTAGCGATTCAATCATCAAACGGCACTAACTCGCCGGCAGAGCGTACTGCACTGAATGAAGAGTCAATGGCACTTCAAGATGAGCTTAACCGTATCGCGGAAACCACATCGTTTGGTGGTCGTCGCCTACTGAACGGTTCATTCGGTGAAGCTTCATTCCAGATTGGTTCTAACTCTGGTGAAGCAATGATCATGGCTCTGACAAGTATCCGTGCAGATGACTACCGTATGGGTGGTACTACGTTCGATTCAGAAAACGCAAAAGATAAGAACTGGGAAGTGCCGCCAACAGCGAGCGATCTTAAGTTTGAATTCAAAACTAAAGCGGGTGAAGACATTGTTCTAGATATCAACACTAAAACGGGTGACGATATTGAAGAGTTAGCGACTTACATTAATGGTCAATCTGATTTACTTAATGCATCGGTTACTGATGACGGTCGTTTACAGTTATTCGTAGCAGAACCAGACCTAGATGGTGCGATGTCTATCTCTGGTGGCTTGGCATCTGAGCTTGGAATTAAGAGCGAGGGCCGTGCAACATCAGTTCAAGATATCAGTCTAACAAGTGTTGCTGGTTCACAGAACGCTATCAGCGTTATTGATTCTGCATTGAAGTACGTGGATTCACAGCGTGCTGATTTGGGTGCGAAACAGAACCGTCTGAGCCACAGTATTAATAACTTGGCAAACGTTCAAGAGAACGTAGACGCTTCAAATAGCCGAATCAAAGATACGGACTTTGCGAAAGAGACGACGCAAATGACCAAATCACAAATTCTGCAACAAGCAGGTACTTCAATACTTGCTCAAGCAAAACAATTGCCTAACTCTGCAATGTCACTATTGCAATAGTTATTGGTTGAACTTGCTGCTCGTGTTCAGACGTGAGCCATGCAGCAAGGGAAACTGGCAAGCATACTTACTATTGTGTGTTTAGCTCTCTCATCTCTCACCTGCTATCCATTTTTACGGTAAGAATGCAACGGCGAGTCGGAAATGTGTTCATTTCTCGATGATCTCCACACAGGCTCTGACGCGCCAACTAGCCCCGGTTCTCTCAAAGGAAAAGGGGCTTTTTCCTTTCTGCAGATTGTGTTTTATTTTCCCTTCTAACGATCTTTCTTCGTTTTCTCGCTCTGCTAGTTTTAATTTACTCTGACGACTTTGTGAAAAACAGCTCACCTTTTTGCCTACTATTTGCCTACAGCCATGAACTTTGTTGATTGATCATTTCTGTACATAGGCTAACTAAAAAGCTAGTCTGAACGTTTTTTAAACAAACCACATGCTCTCAATAACAAAAATCTGTAGCTATTTTAGAAAGTTTAATATTTTAAGTTGTTGAAAATTAAATGGTTAATGTTTTTTTGTGGTTTTTTTTAAAAGTTTTTCTAAAGCTTCTGATTTTCGAGCCGTTATTAAAAGTAACTTTGAGAGAACTACTTGGTTTTCCGAGACGTCGGAAACCGCTATACCGGAAAATCAATTGGAGAAATCACCATGGCAGTGAATGTAAATACCAACGTTTCAGCGATGACT
>NZ_JBQKUM010000036.1:0-51563 GCF_054968605.1 Pseudoalteromonas sp. G5_S1_14_S5
GGGGATGACTACACTTGAAACTCAAATCCAAAAGGAAATTCCTTTACCTTCACAACCGAGTGAGTTTATTGAATGGCAAGCAAACCTTCAGCGTCAACATGAAGAAGCAACCAAACACTTCTATGATTTTTTGGCGGAGGATGCAATCGATAAAGAGATTGCTCAATACATCTTGCATGAGCGCTTTGTCGATGGTGTTTTCGATGATCTCTTAGCACTAGCTCAACTGGGTGTTCAAGGTAAGCCTAAAATGGCAATCGCACATAACTATTGGGATGAGATGGGTGAAGGTGACCCAGCTTTAGTACATACGACCCTATTTGATAAAACAGTCGCATGGGCCAAAGAAGTACTGCAGGACGATGATTTGAAAGATAACGTCGAAATCCTTCAAAACAGCAACTCATTTTTCTGTATGGGTTTTCGTCGTCGTTATGCGCCGCGCATCATCGGTGCCCTGTCGTTCATCGAAACGATCGCTCCTGTCCACTTCGAAAAGGTGGTAGCAGGTTGTAAGCGGCTATCTGTACCGAGTGAAGTCATCTTCTATCAAGAAGCTCACATTGAGTATGATGCGGCTCACGCTCAAGAGTGGGTGGATGACGCAATTATTCCGTTGATTAATACGAGTGAAATTCTATTTAAAGAAATCTGTATTGGCGTAGCAATCCGTTATTTGATGGCGACCCAGTATGCGAACGGCTTGTACAAAGCAATTAAACAAGAACAGTAACCCTGACAAGTGGCAACAATCATGTTGCCACTTACTCATCCGAGCCCATTGATATGTCATATAAAAAAGAACTAAATCAACTGCTTAGCAATTCAAGCATTTCTTTGGACTTATCCAAAACGCCTTTTACGTTGTTATTCGTTTATCCAGGGATTGGAGTTGGAAAAGTATTTGAAGATCTAGCTGGGTGTACTAAACAGCTTTGCCAACTGGCAACTACACAGAAACGAGCACAAACACTTGGAATCCAGATCGCTGCGTTGTCATCGGTCGATGAAGTGACAGAATCATTGAACTCGGTCTACTTCCCGATTGGCACTATTTCTCCAGACTTTATACCGAAAGATTTGCTTGTAACCAAAGGGGAACAGCACTTCTTTGAACGTACCGCGTATTTAGTGCACCCAGATGGACAAGTAGAACGCTGGATAGACCCCGATGGTGCACGAATTGTTGATGATGGATTTAAAAAGGTCGAACAATCATATCTACATTTTGTTCATATCGTAACGAAAGACAGTATGGATGCACAGAACGTTAACCAGTGTAATGTTGTTGCCTTACCAACAGGTGCGGACTCCCTGAGTGTTCTGTCCTTTGATATGACCAATAACTATGTCTTAAAAAGAATGTCAGCCGCGGGTACCAATATTGAAACAGATTACATGTTTCAGTCGATTGAAAATAACAATTCGATTTTTCCCGTCATGTACGCACAAAGAGTTTTAGGTTCAGAACGTTGGATCGTGATGGAAAAGCTATCAGAATTACCGGAACGCAACGCTGGTGAACTCATAAAGCGATTAGCCAGCTTCTACCAATCAAATCGAACAGATACTAATATCGAACTCGATTACCATCTTTACCATCGCTTCTTTCAAATACTGAACTCTGAAGCTTTTGCAAATACATTGAAGTCACTTTCGATCTCCGAGGCCCATGTCCTTGAGCAGACAGTATTGGTGGGTAACCGAAAAACATTAACTATTGAAAACATGCTCAACGTCCTCAATGATGCGTTACCAACATTCCAGACCCCACTAATGAGTCATATACATGGTGATGTTCACTGGCCAAATGTCCTTTGTAATAAAGAAGGCGAAATTAAACTTATTGATCCACGGCTTAACTGGGACGGATGCTTTTCGATTGATGGGCGCTTCGACCCAACGTATGACCTAGCAACTCTCCTCCACAGTTCAGTTTTAGAGAAGTTACATCATACGGAAATTTCAAGAAGTATCGATGGAACTCTTGTCGCCAGTACTTATTTGGTCGAAATCATCGAAGAGTTGGAATCGGACCTATTAAATTCAACAAGCATTTTGTTACCAGCACTCACTGACGACTTAACGTTTGTTCAGAAGCTACGAGTGTTTTGTGCGAATGCAACCTTTGGATGGCTCAAATACAATCAAGTTGTCTCATCCCATGAAAAATGGAGCTTCTACTTTGGGCTCACGCTGTATTGGCTAGACAGAGCATTAAAAAAATAGAGGGCTTTATGAAAGAAACTGTACTGATTTTTAGTCGCAATGGGTATTCATCTCTTTTGGACGAAAACAAAGAGCTTTTTTGCGAGCTGCGCGACAAGGAGATCATCTTTGCCTTGTCTGTCCGTACGACGTCGATACCACCAACAAACGCATATAAAGAATTGTATATCATCGAAATGGTCGACAATGATGAAGTTATCGAGCAGTGGTTAGAAGAATTGAGCCTAAAGCATAGTATTAGTGCTGTGATCGCTATGGATGAACAATGTATCTACCCTGCCGCGTTGGCGCGAGCTCACTTCAAATTACTGGGTCTGCAGCCGGACGCTGCCGAGATGGTGCGGAATAAAAACACAATGAAAGAGTGGGCTCGTAAAAGCTCTGTTCGATGCCCGGATTACCTAACTTCCGAGAACCCTGAATGGATTCGAGATTTCTTCAGCAAATATACAAGTGTTGTTTGCAAACCTCTTGATGGTATGGGTTCCAAGGAAACCGCTATCATCAGTTCAATGGAAGACCTCGACAAAATCATAAATCAGTTGGTCAGCGAGAAGCGCCTGAACAAGTTCATCTTTGAAGAGTTCATACCGGCAGATATCTATCACCTAGATGGTTTGTATTCCAATAATGAGCTCGTGTTCTCGAGCCTGGGTAGTTATGTCGAGCCGCCAGTATACTTTGCGGACAGTATTGGCCAAACTACAAATCTGATTCATAAAGGGGAGATTTTCGATAAAGCTAACGTCGCTTTATGCGACATAATGAAGGCTTTCGAACTAGAAAGTGGGGTTTTCCACTTTGAGTTTTTTTACTACCAAGACACCGTAGTTTTCTGCGAAATTGGTTTGAGACCTGCGGGGGGCGGTATTGTTGAAGCCATAAAATATCAACTTGGCATAGATCTCAATCGTGAAATGGTTCGAATCAGCTTAGGACTGACTCCCTCTCAACCAACGAGTACGTTTGAGTATGCAAAAGTAGTTTCTTTGTTTGCGCATGACAAAGGTGAGATTGTATCGATATCATCTATTGATGATTTTGACCCGAGTGTTTATCCATTTGTGAAAATTAATCGTCGTATCGGTGAGAAAAACAATCCACCGCGACACAACACTGACTTTGTAGCGACTTTTGCCATGGTTGATAATGAACCGAACAATCTCGAAATTAAGGCTGCACAAATCTACGATTTATTCGATTGTCAGATAGCCAGTGATTGCGGAATTGAAAATAAAGAGCTGAACCTTTCAGAGCATTAACTCTCCTAAAACTCCTGATTTATATGTATTTTGGAGGTCATTGACTGACCTCTACTTTTATGTTTTTGTTTATGCCATATAAGGACGCAATTACTTGTTGCCATCTTATTCTGGGAGTTCTAGTTGTGATGGTCGCCTCTACTCTTTGATATGGAATAGAGTTAAAATTGAGTGCCCATTCCACTCTTCCTGAGCTGCTTAAACCTATGGCGCAGTAGAGCAGAACTTTCATACTTTCTCCTCCTACCAGTTAAAGGTGGTAGTTTACTGGTATCTCATATTTGGTGCATTAGATAAATTTGGTCAAAAAAGAATTCTTGGAATTGTTCAAAATGCCAACTCTAGAAAGGTTTGGGGCATTTTTGAGTAAGAAAATGCCACGAGTAACATAGAGGTGAATGCGTTTTTGATTTATTTAAGCTTGTTATTCATAGACTGATTGGCGAAGACTGTATCAGGGTCGTTTATTTCTGGCTTAGTAGAAGCTGAAGATCCATTCTCAACACAATCAATGTATAGCATTGGTGCTATACATTGATTGCTGCTTCTCGTTTTTTATACTGAGCCATAAATTATCGAAATATTGTAAACACATGTCTATCTTTTTGTGTATAGCATTAATGCTATACATAATGCTTGTGGCCCTCTTCTCTGAGTCAACCTAACAGAAAAGCATAACTCGTTTATCATAAGGTGAGGGTGTGCCAATCAGGCTTTACTATTGGAAACGAGGATTCTTATCTAGAGTGATCTTTCTAATTTCATTGATAGCTAGGCTAGTAGGAAGTAGTTTTAGTGTTTGATTTAAAAGTGGTGTCAGTTGCTCATAGTGAGCAGAGGAAAGCTAAAATGTGTTTAACAATAAGTACGAGCTTATAAAGCTCTGCTTCTACGTTACTGCTCTTTGCTCAACGCTTATTCGTATATCCATTATGTATAGCATTGATGCTATACACTATTGGTGTTTACCAACAGTTGACTTTATCTTAGTGATTACGACTTAGGTGCAGGACTTACTTACCTTTGTCGTTTATAAAGACCATTAAGGGAATAGTGTCCGGCTCAAAGCTGAGTTGCTCTGGTGTTATACCAAGTGCCTCTGAAATCTTTAGTAGCACAGATTTGTTCTTAATTTTCTCTGAGCAGTATTGGCTTACTCTTGCTTGAGATACGTTTAACTGTTCAGCTAACTCGTGTTGTGAAACTCCAAGGTAGATTAACCAAGCTTTTAAGGATGAGTCTTGGTCTTTTGAGAGCTCTCGAACTTTGAGTGGAATGTCTAAACTTTCCTGGCGTTGTGGCATTTGGTGCGGCTCTAGAAATGAATCTATGTATAGCAATGGTGCTATACATAGATAACTATCTGATCATATTTAATTTTACTTGCTTTATAGCATCTACAATATCTTCATGGCTATGCTGCTTCAGTAAGTAAACGGCTGCGCGTACTAGTTTTGTGTCGTTTATTTCTCTTTCGCTTCCAAGCTCAGTTATAACCAATTCAAGGTTATTGGTTTTGATGTCATTAGCGAGTTCGGTGATCCCAGTTCGTTCGTCATTGGAAAAACGAATTGGTAGCGGATTGATTTTCGTCGTGGGTTTCGTCGCGAATACGTTACTCTTACTCTCCTGTTTACTCGGTTTTTCTGCTCGGTTTATTTTACGCTCAAGCATTTTTAACTGAGCTCTTTCGGAGCCTGTCAGCTTCTTTTTTTGCTTTAATTCAGCGAGTAATTCGGCGTCTTTATCCATTATTAATGACCTCTTTGGCTAGCTCTTTGTAGTAAAGTGCTGCTACATGGCCACGGTTAACTACACTTGCTGGTTCATGCTCCATTTCCGCTTCCGTAAATAGGCTTCGTTCCCAAATGGTAGTTTTAGCTGTATTCTCCGGCCATCTCTCTCTTAAGTATCCTGTACCATAATCAAGCGCTTTTTTGGCCGTTTTGCTGACTTTAGAAGGAACAACTAAGAATTTGATTTCAGTCTCTTCAACGAATTTCACATCTTGAATATGCTCAAGGAGTGTTTCAACTCCATCAAGGCTGTGCTCTTTATATTCAGTTGGGAATAGATATTCCGTAGCCGCCATTACAGCATTGAGTCCAAGCACAGATGTCCCTGGGTTTGTGTCGATTAGTATAAAATCATAACAACCTTTAAGCTTTTCTAAATGCAGCTTTAACCGCTCTTCTCTACGCGTAAGAGAGATCATGTCCATATCAAGCTTAGTCATGATATCGCCTCGACGACCTGGAATAATATGTAATCGTTCTTGTGGCTCACCGTTAATTATTGCTGGGTAAATAGCTTCTTTAATATCAAACTTTCGATCAAGCAGAGCATCGCCTATGTAGTGCTCTGAATCTTCACGACCGTAAAATTTAGTACTATCACCCTGTCCATCAAAATCTAGGATAAGGACACTTTTACCTTGTTGGCTGAGTTCATAGCCGAGGTTTACAGTGGTTGTTGTTTTTGTAACTCCCCCTTTTCGGCAGCCAATCATTATGATTCTAGTTGTTCTATCGTCGAGCGTTGTCATGTCTAAATTCCTTGTATAGCATTGATGCTATACATATTCTATTCTCTAGATTTGGTTATGTATAGCAAAAATGCTATACATAACCAAATTAATTTAAAACTACGTATAGCACAAATGCTATACGTAGTTTTTTTGTTATTTATCAATGCCTTATTTCTTAGGTGTCGAGGTGTTATACATCCAGGCTGATAGGGAGTTGTTTGATCGGTGGAATTTAACTTTCTCTTTAAATAGCTCTTTATCCAAAGTGGCCTATTGAAACACTGTTTTTATATACAGTATAATGTGAGTATGCTGATACTAGAAAACTCGGTTTCTGCCTCTATTACTGGCTTTGAAAACCCGACCCTGACATTTCGTAAGCAAGCCTTAAACTTGAATCAGATGTTTGTGCATTCACCCTCATCGATGTTTCTAGTTGAGAGCAAAGGTGAGCTTATTTACGCTGGCATTGCTATCGGAGATTGGCTGCTCATCGATGCCTCTCGCAAGCCACTCATGAATGATATTGTTTTGGTTGAGCAGTATGATGAGCAATATTGTGTGGAATGGTCTCAACTTTATTCACACATGAAAAGTACATGCAATGGTCAAGATGACTTACTCGTGATTGGGGTTGTCACCATATCTATACACCACTTTCGTAAACCGATTTCTTTGCCAAGACACGACAACCTAACAGAGATCGACCTTCACTCCCTTCTCATTGACGTGGAATACTCAACTTTGATTTGCAAGGCTGATGGTGAATCCATGAAGCCCTATATATTCCATCATGATTTAATGCTCTTGGAGCGTCACTTAAAACCAGATGAGGACGATGTTTGTATTCTTGCTCTTAATCATGATCTTGTTTGTAAGAGGGTACACCTGAGTTCCAGAGTTCTTTCCTCTGATAATCCTGCTTATTCAAACTACAGAGTGACCGAGTCCGACTATTTAAGGTTACACGGCGTCGTTCGTGTTAGTTTTCGTTTACATAGGGGGTTATTATGTATGGGCTCATAGACGGAACGCGATTCTATAGTGAAAGTACTTCAATCTATAAACCGGAACAAAAGTCTTTACCCGTCCTCGTTACCGCAGGCCAGGGGATTAGCATTGCTGCTAATCGTGCTTGTTCAAACTTGGGTATTCAGAAGTTTCAACCGATTTGGGAGAACATCGATTTACTTAAACAGCACCGTGGTCGAGTTTACAAAGCAAACTTTAATACCTTCAGTCATATTTCCGATAGATTTATGTCAAGTGTTGAGGCTGTAATGCAAGGTGAGAGTACCTTTCGGTACTCTGTCGATGAACTGTTTATCTCATTGGCACACCTATACAGCATCAATGTTAATCTCGATGATTTTATATTGGAGCTACGACAACGAGTCTATAGAGAGACTGGTGTACCTGTTGGGGCTGGCGTTGGTCCTACATTAACACTAGCGAAGGTTGCTAGCTGGGCTGGAAAAAACCTACCAGGTTTCAAAGGACAGTGCTGCCTTGCCGTTGAAAAGCAAATTGATTCAATCTTAAAACAAATGCCAGTTGGTAAGGTATGGAATATTGGTGGAGCTTATCAACGTCACTTGAAAAATGAAGGGATATCCACAGCGTTAGATCTAAAGCGTTGTGATCCAAAAACTTATCAAAAGCGATACTCGATCAATATCGCCAATGTCATTTCTGAGCTTAATGGTGTCAGTGTCTTAAATTACTCGGATATACGTGAGAAAAAGAAGCAGATCTGGTCTACATCCAGTTATCGCGATCGTTTAAGAGAATCTGATATGTTGTTTGGAGAAATTGCACATCATTGTGCTGAAGTAATGGCTAAGGTGAGAACTCAAAAAAGTGAAGTCAAGACACTAGCCGTTTTTATCAGTACAGGTAAATACGATAAGTGTATGCATTATTACAGACGTGTAGACATTAAGTTAAACAATGGGCTGACGGACACGGGAAAAGCGCTTTCAGAGATTAGAGCTGTATTCATGGATCTGTTACCCCAAAATTTAAAAAAACAACCTATCTATAAAGTTGCGGTTGGTGCTATCGATCTTATTGATGGTGAAAAGAAGCAGTTTGACCTCTTTGAAGAGCCCAGCTCTAACAAGTTAGAGCTTAATAGGGCTCTCGACACGATAAATGCTCGTTTTGGCAAAGGTACGCTGACTTTTGGCTCTCAGAAGCGAAGTTATAAAGAGCAGAAAGGCAATATCCAATTCGAAAGATTAGAAGATTATTATACTGACTCTAGTGATCTACTGACAGTAAGATGTATTTAGATGTATCTGTGTGATTAAGGTTGACCTTATCTTGAGGTTTTTCTTTAAGCTATCTGAGCTATCTGAGCTATCTGAGCTATCTGAGCTATCTGAGCTATCTGAGCTATCTGATCCCTCTTAGACTTGGATTATTGTGAAAGATAAAATTAACCTGCCTAATAATGCTTACAGTTTGATCAATTGTATGAGTTATCGAAATCATTGAAGCAAGCTTTACTTTGAGCGTTACCCTTCGGGCAAGGCTTTTCGCTTGTATCTTTCAGTTATGGCCTAAGAGTGGCATCACCCTGGTGAGTCACTGCGTGCCGCCCCAGGATGTGCCTCTCTACAGCCCCTATCTCAAAGGATATCGCTTCAATCCTGAACGCACTTCTCTCACTGCGTTCGTTGCGCCTCGTCATTCTTCCTCGTTACTGTTCGTCGTGCCTCCTCACTCTTTTCACTGACATAGGTTAAGTTCGAGTAAGGGCGTGTTGCCTTATGTGCCGATTTCCCTTTCGACTCGCATCATTTGATGGTGCTCGCCGGCTGTTAACCCTCCTCAATCAGAACCTTATCTGCAAGGGTAAATGAACGCTGCGCGCCCCTGCAGAGAAGAACCTTGTTTGAGCTAGGGACAGCCAAGCGGCTCCATAAAAGTGATACTCAAACAAAAAGGGAACTCCTCATGGCACAACGACACTCAAGCCCAACTCTCTCTAAACCCATGCTCAGCGACCAGCGTTTCGCCGCTGGGCACGAAAGCTCACCAAAAAATGATGTCTCTAGTCCGAGCGTTGAACGTGCAGTTCGTTCGACCGTTTCAGCGACGGTTTCAAAGGGGCTGATTTGGGTTAATTCAACGGATTTAAATTCAAGTGTTCGAGCGGTCAAAGTACACGAAATTTTACTGGAGGAGTTTGGTTATACCGATGCTTTGATTCTAGAGGAAAGCCCAAAAGGGAAAGGCATTTCCATTGGCCTGTGTGATAGCAGTACAACGATTAAACAGATGCGCGAAGACTATGCCTACGCCAAAAAGGAAGAAAGAAATGTGGACACTACCGAGAAGCATCAAGCCACAGCGAAAGACTTTTTGATGAGCTTGTACGGTCAATAACACGGATTGGACGCCGCTCAATGCGACTTTAAACATTAAAAGGAAACGATTATGTCTTTACTTGCTAACTACTCGAATCACAGTCTTTTTTCCGTTGAAGAAAAAGACATCCTGAACCATGCTGCGAGCATTTTAAAATCGAAGTTGTTTGTGTCAGAGCAAACGCCCTTGAGTTCCCCTGAATTGGTCAAGTCCTTCTGTCAGACTTCACTCGCGGCCAGTGAGCGCGAGGTGTTTGGGGTGATTTTTCTTGATAACCAGCATCGTGTACTACGCACAAAAGAACTGTTTTTCGGAACCATTGACGCCGCTTCCGTGTATCCGCGTGAAGTGGTCAAAGAGTCATTAGCCACAAATGCAAGCGCCGTTATCTTTTACCATAACCACCCAAGCGGTGACGCTAATCCTAGCCAAGCCGATCGTCGCATTACCCGACGACTGACCGACGCGTTAGCCTTGGTTGATATTCGAGTGCTCGACCATTTTGTGGTGTCTTTTGAAGGGGTGGTGTCGTTTGCGGAGCGCGGTTGGATATAACCATTAATTAGTGAAAAATTTTTCTCATTCACGCCTATTCTGGCGTGAATGACTTCCACATCATAATGCTATAAACTGTAATCAATTAAATAAGGTTTCTACTATGTCTGAATCAAGCAAAGTCACATTAAGCGTTGAAGAGCTGATCAATCTTACCGCGCATGCTGCCACTCAAGAGCAGTTAAATGATACGCGTAAAGAACTCGATCACAAGATCGAAGCTGTTCGTCATGAGCTTTCAGATAAAATCGACACGGTTCGTAATGAACTGAAGTCTGAAATCCAGGGGGTTCGTAATGAGGTGAGTTCTGTTAAAAATCTCATTATTGCCACTGCCTTTACTATGATTGCGACTGTCGCCGGTGCTGCGTTTTGGATCGGCAGCCATATTAACGTCTAATCCTTATTCCTTTCTCAACAGTGCCTCTTATCTTAGAGGCATTTTTCCTTTTTCCTTTTTACTTTCTCGCTCGCGTTAGCTATCGCGCTAAAAGATGTTGAGCCAAAGGCTCGACCGCAAGCGGTCGTCATAATGGCTCTATGTGCGATTCTCAGACCACTTAACCGTTGTTCGAAGGTGTAACCGTGTTCGGGGGTTATTTTTCCTTAGAGAAGCGGATAGAACTTAGTTGCTCAGTGTTTGATACGGATGGTTATCGGATGATTTGAAGTCATTCGTTGGGGTGTCTTGTTGAGTTGGGCGTTACCCTTCGGGCAAGGCTTTTCGCTTGTATCTTTCAGTTATGGCCTAAGAGTGGCATCACCCTGGTGAGTCACTGCGTGCCGCCCCAGGATGCGCCTCTCTACAGACCCTATCTAAAAGGATATCGCTTCAATCCTGAACGCACTTCTCTCACTGCGTTCGTTGCGCCTCGTCGTGCCTCCTCGTTGCTCTCCCTGCCTTTGAATAAGTTCGAGTAAGGCTTGTTTTCTTATGCGCCGATTTCCTTTCACTCGCATCATTTGCGGGCTCGCAGGCTGTTCACCGTCTCTCCCCACAACCTGATTTGCAAGGGTAAATGAACGCTGCGCGCCCTTGCAAAGCAGAACGATGGTGAGAGAGCGGACAGCCAAGCGGCTCCGAAAAGTGATACTCAAACAAAAGGAAAATCCTCATGGCGCAACAAAATTCAAACCTAACTCTCTCTAATTCAAATTCAGTGACCAGCGTTTCGCCGCTGGAGCACGAAAGCTCACCAAAAAATGATATCTCTGAGCGCGTGCACTCAGTAGGGCTAAGTCGTGATTTTTCCCTGGCAAGATCAACACCTGTGGGAAATATTGTCGTGATTGGCGCTCATGTAAAAGCAAGAGCCAGGCATTCCAGTGTTTGGCTAGAGCTGACGGTTTTGTTCCCAGAAACAGAACTCAATAAGCCGTACTGGGGGCAAGGCATCGCGAGAGGTCATGTGATTACTGAGACGAATAAAGTCGGGCTGAATAGTCGTGCCGTCGTCATGGGATGGGTGACAGATAGCCATCAATACATCGAAGCATAAAATGGAGACTTAAATAATGAAATATCTCTCACACTATATTCAAGACAAACAAACTCAGGCTTTTAATGATGCAGGGGCGTTCTTTGCTTTTTCTAATCAACAATTCGATGAGGCAAAAAAAGAGGGCGTGAAATACGCGTCATTAGGTATGGGGTTAATTTGCCCCGTTGATAATGCCAAGCAATTAATGACTCGTTTAGATTCCATCGCTCAAGAAGGGATCGCCGAAGATATCAAAGAGAACGGGAAAAAGGCGATCATTCGCCGTGAGCTATTTAATCACGAATGTTTCTATACTAATGATATTTGTGATTGTGTGGAAAAGCTCGAAGGGTATGGCATTTCATACGATGAGATTTATGAAGTGTTTAATCACATTCGTAAAACGGAAGATGTTTATTAAACGTGAAATTAAAGCGCCTTGATAATTGTTCCATCAAGTATCAAGGCATGTTCAAGTCAATTATGGTGAATATTCGAATGAACATTATGAATACTACACAAAACAGAGAAGAAACAAAAGCAAAATGTTACGTCTGTACGGCCGTGCCGTTTTTGTTGGGGAAGGTGGTCTATACGCAAGGTATCCAATTGTTACTAGATAGCTATGTCGGTGTTAACTTGTCGATATATTTGCAGCGTCACCAAAATGGGGATTGGGGGGATGTTTGTATTGAAGATAAAATCACCAATGACGAAGCCACCAAAACAGGCGAGCGAGTGATATCGAGTTATACCATTTGTGATCAATCGGTTTGGGTAATAACGGAACGTGACCGCAGTGTCACCACAATTTTATTACCTTGTGAATATTGATATCTCTATAGGGTGGCATAAAATGAGAGTCCTATTATTAGGGCTCTTTTTTATGAGAAAACCATTACTTTATCTTTCGTTGTTATCGCCGTGTTTCAGTTGGGCTTTTTGCTTTGATGAGGCAGGTCGATATTATAATGTCGACCCACTTCTTTTAAAATCCATCGCCACGGTAGAAAGTAGCCTAAACCCGAACGCGTACAATGAAAATAAAAATAAATCCGGTCAAGTTGTCAGTCGTGATTTTGGCTTGATGCAAATTAATTCTCATTGGTTTGATAAGTTATCCGTTTTTAATATCAATGAAACAAACATTTATGAACCCTGCTTTAATGTTCATTTGGGCGCGTGGGTATTAAGCTCAAACTTTGCCAGTCATGGCTATAATTGGAACAGTGTCGGTGCGTATAATGCAGGGTTTTCAAAGCGCACCGAGAGCGCCAGAAAAATATACATCCAAAAAGTCCAATCGGTTTATTTTCAGCGAAATTTGAAATAAAGGGCTTTGCACCATAATGGTGCAAAGCCCTTTGTCGTTTTGCCTTGTCCACTTTGTCATTGCATCCTTTCTCAACTCACTATCTCTACCGATTCAATCGCCACCAGGTCGGCTTTTGTCTTTCGCTTCTCTCCAGATCCCACTGATTAGATTCTTTTGCTTGATAGAAAGCGTCCGAGAAGTCGGAGGCTTTTGAAAGTCACCACACCCTACGCTAAATCGAAATTCGATTTAAATGGTTGTCTGAAAAAATATAAATCCAACAAAAACAAAAGTTTATAGGTGTGATTGTGGCGTAAAAGTCGCTTTGAAAAATTTTTAAAATCTCAACTAATTAGCCGTTAATTTTTCAATGAAAAAACATGTATATCCAATGAATATTCATTGAGCCCATGTTTGCAAAGGGCTGGGGAGCATTTCAATGGCTTTTCAATGAGATTTGATTGAATGTTAATTGGTGCCACTGTTTTATTGGCTTTGAGAGGTTTTTGATAAAACTTCTCATTGGTTTTTCAATGAAGTATCATTGATTTTCAATGAAGGGAAAAGGGGTTAATTTTGAAGAAAGGTTACTCGTTACAAAGCACAATTAGGGATCAGTTGGAGCTGGACTTTATCAAGTATAGGGATCGAGAAGGACTAAGCGACGCCGAAGCCACTCGACAACTTTTGGCTTTAGCATTGCGCATCAAGCTGAACGAGAGTGATGATGATAGGCCATCCAATCGTGAGCTGATGGAAGAGATGTACCGTCGCATTCGACAGGTGCAAGGGACGGGAAATTTAAATTTTGCGCATAGCTTTGATGGTGAGCGATATTATAAAAATAAAGCCGATTCCATCGAGCAAAGAAGAGCCAATAGCGCGTTGGTTGATAAAGCCGTGGATGAGTTTCTGTCAGGCAAAAAAAAAGGGTAGCCATGGGCTACCCTTTTTATTGCTGATTATCTCTCCAGTTCTTTTTCTATTTCTCGGTCTTCATGAGAGGCGTCTATATCCTTTTCTAACGAGATGGATTCTTTTTGTTGGCTTAGGTTACTATTGTCGAAATAGTCCAATGCTTGACTGTCTTGCGCTTTTCTTTCCTTTAATTCATCGATTTCTAATCGCTGCGAGTGTTCGTCTTTGAGAATATCGCTCTTATCTTCTTCTGTGATGCTAGATATCTTATCGAGTTTATGTAGACACGATTGAATATCGCGATGCAAATCCTCTTCTGTTATAAAGGTAATGTCTCTTCCGTGAAAGTTCTCCATGATTTTTTCAATGTTGTTGGGATTCAAATCTTGATTGCCTTGACTCAAAACAATGATCACATTTTGTCTCAATTCGTCCGTAGATAGATTTTGGATGTCATTTTTATGATTGACGTTAATAATGTCGATGTTCCCTTGGGTTTCTTCTCGAATTAAAAAGGATTGCTCAATAGACGTGCTGATGATTGTCGCGTGTAAATGCTCACCCTGGTGAAACTGCGTAAATTGCTTCGATTTTGTTCCCAATATTCTCGGGTTAATGTCGAGGGTGTTGTCTTTATTTCCGCTAGAATCTAAATAGGTAATTTCAACGGCTCTCGTTGCTCCATGTTTATCGTGAATGTTCGTGAGCATCGCGGGGTGGAGGGCTTTATCTTCAGAAGAGTACACGGAGGGGTGGTATTTCACATGCTCATTCTCAATATTATTGACCCCCAATTTATTCAGGTACGTTTGTACTAATGAATCGTTAATCGGTTGACTCTGTTTGATATACTCCTTGGCCCTCTCTTCAAATTGCGCAATGTGTCTTGGTGTGGTGTTCAGTAATTTGTCGTGATTCGGGTTTTCAGATAGTTGATGTTTATCTGGATCATTGATCATACTGTTCGCCATATTCATCGCCTCCTTATAGCCGATGTCTTTGTGACTCATCATGAGGTTAACGAGTGAGCCTTTTTCACCTGTGGTGTAGTCCTTGAAATAACCACGGTGGGAGCCGGTTAAACTCACTTTAATAGCAGATTTACCTATCCCGAAGGTTAGATAATCTCGATCCGATTTACTCCTATTTGGCGCCCCTAATAATGCTTCTGCGAGGCTCTCTGTATATTTAGGGAGCGTCTCATTAATGTGTGTTTTGAATTTTTGATAATCAAAATCACCACTGGCATTTTGAAAACGCGTGTCCTCATGGGGCAGTGCATTGCGGTTAAAATACACGGTGTTGGTGGGCGGCGTCTGCTCGATGGTTTCCAACGCGCTCGATTTGTGACTCTCTTTGGATAGCCAGGTTTTGACCAGGTGCTCCGTGTTGTCGGTATAGAGACGTATGTGCTGACTGGCACGGGTGACATCGATACCGGCGCGTCGAAGATTGGTCAATGCGCCTTTGCTCTTAATGGCGGTGATGACGTGTGGGTAGGTTGACCCCTGAGCCATATCCGCCGTGCGGCTGTAGGCGTAATCCCAATGCCCATCTTGCAGGGTCGACGGGTTGATGGTTAGTGATTGTCCAGCCGATGATTGCGCCAAGATAGCCTCGGGGGTGGCGTGAGTAATGCGGTATTCGACGTTCGCTTTGATGTCACGCGTCTTATCGGTAAAGCGCGTCACGATTTTATCCCCGGTTGAAAGTGGCTTTTCAGACACCGAAAACAGGGTGGTGAACGTATGGTCACGGTTTCGAGGCAAGAAAGTGGCCGTCTTACCCGTTTTCTCATTTTGCAGTGTCACGATGCCATGCTCTGAATCGACGCCAGTAATGGTCGCGTATTCCCCTGGCTTAGTACTTAATACTAAGCCTTTTTGATAAGGCATCATGGTGGAGAGCTCTTCGCCTGTTGCGCCCACGGAGCGAAGGCGTGTCGCCACGATGTTCTCTTTACCTAGCTCTCCGTTTTTGATGAGGCCACTGCGAATGTACTCGGTAATGTCATCACGCTCGGCGTTGGTGTAGGCGATGATGAGAGTGTGCTCTCGCGTCTCTGGTGTGCGCTCTAAGTAATCTTTGGCCACAACATAAGGAAGTTTAGCGGTGGCCTCTAACTGCGCCTGGCGTTTATCCTGGGTGTGCTCATTGAGCGTTGAGATCACGTGCTGGGTTTTCCCTTGCGTGTCGGGAGCCTGTTTTTGGAGTTTATCGAGCGCACTGTCTGGTTGTTTATCAATGGTGTTTTGCGCCGCATTGAGTAGCGTGTCGTTTTGCTGACGGACGATGTCAGTCATATCAGCGCTATCGATGCGGCCTTGACTCATCGCCAGCTCAAACGGCTTACCGGCACTGAGTGATAACAACTGCTCTTTGTCCCCTAAAAGAACGGCTTTGGATTGACTGGCCAGAATGAGATCGGTGAACGCTTTGGCTTGCTTGTTGCTGACCATGGAGCTTTCATCCACAAAGAAGAGGCTGCCCTGGTAATCACTCGGCTGACGGTTTCCTTGGCGCAAGTCGGTTAATAAACTTTCTAAGGTCTGCGCTTTAACGCCCTTACTTTCGAGCTCTGAGACGGCCGAGTGGGTGGGGGCTAGACCAATGACGGTTTGCGCTTTCTCCTGGTTAACGGCTTTCACCGATTGAATGAGTTCAATATTGGATTCGAGCATAGTGGATTTACCCGTGCCGGCTAAGCCCTGGATGGCCACAACACTGTCTTTGGTGGTCGAAATGAGCGTGATGCTGCCTTTTTGACCCTCTGTGAGTCTGGGTTTGTCGGCCAGATAGTGCGCCACCTGTTTTGCCGAGGCAAACGGCGTGTGCTGATGCTTACCTTGATCAAGGTTCCGTAATATATGTTTTTCGGTGTCTAGCGCGGCTTGGGTGGTCCACCGCGTGCCGTCACTGTACTGCGCGGATAACGTGTCGCTGCGTTTGGCCAGCTCCGCCTCAATATGGGATTTTGTAACGGATGTGCCCGCTTCTTCAAACGCGTAACGTACCGCCTCAATCACCAGCGCTTTTTGACTAAAGGCGGCTTCTCGCTCTGAGAGGTGGTTCAGTGCAAAGCTCACGGCTTTTTCTATGGTGGGAGCGTTTTGCTCGCGAGAGAGGGCGGTCAGGGCCGCGTTGACGTCCTGTTTGAGCTCATTTGCAGTACGACCATTTAAATAGCGGTCGTTGACAGGGTTTGGTGTCATGACGCGCTCGATGGCCGACGGGGCGATGTGCGTTTTATCTAAAGCGTGTTGGGCTTTGTCTATGTTGTCGGTGAAGACATCGATGCGCCCACTTTTTTCTGTCAGCTCTGTGAGCAGTGGCTTAGACAAGGTGAACGCTTTAGCGGATAGCAAAGTATGCGATTTGGATTGGATATGACTGGCTGTATGGACGTAATCATAGTGAAGAGGGGCATCTTTGAGTGCGTTCAGCGGCAGGCTCTTGGTTTGGCCTTGATGCTCTAGGGTGATGGTGTCTTTATTGAGCGCTGTGATGCGATAACTTTGATGCGCGATTAAACCGGCGGCTTTATGGTGGCTGACGGCCTTAATGCGTTCACCGACAGCCACATTCAGGCTGTCAGGTTTGGTGAGCTGCATGCGTCTGTTTTTAAAGTCAGAGCTGGATGGGTCAAAGCGAACGCTCTGGCCATCTTGCTGGCGAAATGCGGTCATGGTATTGCTCTCTTTATCGATGCTGGCGATGACAAAGCGATGGGGCTGCTTGTTTTCCCACTGAGTGAGTATCATGCCGGGTTTGTAGTGTTGAACGAGGGGCTGTTGCGTTTTAGAGAGGAAGTGAGGAGCTTGAGTAAATAGGGTGGTCTCGATGCGAGACAGGGCGTGGGTGTTTTTTAATTGTGTCCTTATTGCTTCGGTCAGTCGCCGTTGCTCGACACCAGAGGTGGCCAACACTTGGGTTTGGTCTTTATCAGGCAGGTCGGCATAGACACGGGCGAGTCGTCGTGTGTCACTCTGATGAAGCGTCACCTGGCTGTCTTGGCTTTTCCCATTGACCCAAGTGTGGCTCTCAACATGGCCCTTACGGTAGAGCTCGATGGCATTGTGGGCTTTAAAGCCTTGCCGGTTCGTGACGCGATTGAGCATCACCACTTTGCTGTTCGATTGCTTGGCCTTTTCAGTCAGTGCCAGCAATTCATTGGCACTCAGTTTATTGGCTTCATCGATGAGCAATACGTCTTTGTTGGTCAGGGGTAAGTCACCGTTCAACAAACTGTGTGTGGTATGACGATGCTCTGAGCTGAACAGTTGGCTGACCCAGGCGCTCAAAGTGTGGCTTTTTCTTTGAATGCTGTCCATGCTGTCTTGTTTCTCCCTGGCATTGGGTGAAACCAAGTGAACCCGTTTTTGGCTATGGTGACCGACATTCAGTAGCTGCTGAGCCATCGGTTTTGAGTCGCCGTGAACGTTCACGATGTGGAACTGTTTGGTGGACTGGTACACCTCCGTGAGGATTTGTTGCTGCTTGTGAGAGGCGTTGAGCTGATTAAGAACGCTTGGATTAACGTGGGTTCTCATGTGGTGCGCTCGGCCTTGAGTCGCGTCCATAAGCGCGCGCTCGTTATCGAGGAGGGCTTTGGATGTGTACTGTCCTTTTTCCTGAAGCGCAATCAACTGACCGCTTTTGATAAGCTCATCGGTGGCTTGCTTTAAATCTAGAGCATTCAATTGCGTTTTACCGAAAGTGAAATCAGCAGCCGCGCTCTCGATGATTTTTTCAATGTGCAAGGTGGTTTTATATTGTCCCAAATGTTCAACGGCGCGATGGATGGCAGCCTTAGCTTCTTGTGGTGAGGGGCCGACACGTTCAGTTGAAGCACGCTTTGCCAGAGAAACTAACTGAGCAGGCTCATGCCCGTGCTCTTGGATCTTGGCTTGCCATTGGTGATTGAGTGTTTCATGGCTGTGATAGGTTTTGGCTTTGCGTGTATCGAGGGCGGCCGTATCTCTGGCGGTTTGAGTATTACCGAAATCCAACGCTTGTTGGTCTATTTGTTTTTTTCTTGTGGAAAAAGCATCAATAAGAGATTCGGGTACGCCAGTCACTTCAAACTGGCCATTTCCGACCCCTCGCATACTGAAGCCAAGGTTTTCAGCGCTTTTGGCAAGGTGGCTTTGGTACAGTGAGGTGTAATATTTTTGAAAATGATAGATGCGTTCACCCGCTCCGTTAATCACCCCTCCTTTTTGCTTGAGGCACGTTGATAACGCGCGTAATTCTCCTGCTTGATCCCGCGTCATATTGGCGGCGAGGGCGTGAGAGTGGAGCTGCATGTCATTCTCACGACTGGTTTTATGGCGGATCACTGCAAACATCATAGCGTCGGTGTCTTCGTACTCCTGGACGCCTTTTTCATGCGTTACTTTGACTTGCGCGACGTCTTTCTCTAACTCTGCGAGCGCGAACTTAACCGCATTGTTGTGAGCGTCGATTAACCGTGTCTCACCCCCCGCTAAAGCTAAGATACTGATGGACTTCGGGGCTGAGAACGTCAGGTCGAAGCCTGATTTATGATTGGCTCGCTTGCCTTTAATGGTTTCTTGGCCAAGATGGCCAGAAAGGACAGACTCTAAGGTCTCTTTTTCGACCGGCTTTCCCGCTAAATTGACCTCTTCGGCCAATTTCCCGTGCCAAAAAGTGGTTTCAGGTTGGTCTGCTTCTTTTAGGTAATAATTATCACCGTCTTCTTTCTCAAGGGTGACGTCGGGGAGGTCTTTCGGGTTTTCTTCACCAAGGTAGTATTTGGTCGCGCCAGAGGCGGATTTGAGGGGGCTAATCGAAAGCATGGCATTTTCCTTGTGCAATGCCAACGACCGCTGGCAGCAATGCTGAGCGGTCATTGGGGTAAATGGGGCTTTAAATACCTTGGATAGCAAGGTTTCAATGAGTCGTTAATGCACTTCTAGTGCACTATAACTAAATGGTTTGTTGTTAATGAGTCGGACACAGCGCGTTTTTGGAAAACAGTAAACCGCAATACAAGAAGAGCAATCCAATAGAGTGTAATAACCCAAATAATGAGTGCTCCATCGTGATGCACAGTAGTAATATTAACGCAGCCGAAGTCAGCACAAGATAGTGAGGGGAGTTGGGACGCCTTTTAACAAATAGAGCTGCGATGCGCTTAAATCCATAAAGGAATAACGAACCCATGGCTGCGATGAAAAAGTGCGTCCATTGAAATGGGAGTTCGGTGATCTGCATTAAGCACAGTGCGGAAAATAAGAGCGAGACTACGAGGGCCTCAAAAATGAGCTGAGATAGGTGAGTGGTCATTTAATATCACCTTAATTTAGAATGTGCCATCCTAGTGATGACACATCGTTGGTGTGAGATAAGGACTCGGTTAGGGGGAGAAGCTTGAATGTGATGGAGTGTCTACGTTGACGTTATTCCACCATACCTCCAGGCTCCATCTCAACGGGAGGTGAGATGGCTTGCTCTTCAATGACACGTTGCGCCTGCTCCTGGTACGCGTGATTCGCTTCGGGCTCCGGCGTCACCATTTGTTGCACCGTATCGCTTTGCATGGCTTCTTTCATTTGTCTTGTCTCTGTCACCATTTCTTCTTTGCTTTCAAACTGACCGTGTTGACGGTTGAGAAGAGGTTGCTGATCTTCTTTTGAAAGGTGAAGACCCGGCGCGACCGTTTCGTAGTAGACGGCTTGCGAATAGGCTTCTTGCATACCTTGTGACAATGTCACTTCCCTTTTATGGAACGAAGGGCAGATGTCTTTCATGACATCGAACTCTAAGTCCAATTTCGTAATGAGATCGACACCTGGCGTGCGCAAGTAACATTGTAAATCGTCCAGAGCTTGTATTTCACTCGGAGAAACCACCGGTCTGGTCACCGTCTGATGCCCTAGAGATACGCCATCACGCAAGGTATTCGCGCCATACGACACGTTTTCCTTGGAAATATCGACCTCTTGCTCACCTAAATCCTTGGAGGAGATTTGCGCCATTTGGGCTGAGGGCGCTCGAAAGAAAAAGCGCGTGTTCAACAAATCAAACATCTCATCGGCGGCGTTCTTGCCGTAGGTCTTGACCAACTGCGCGTACGACTGGATACCAATCAAATAGCACCCCCCGAATTTTCGAACTTCGGCAATAATGGAACCCAGCTCAGGGAGTTTATGAAGACTCGGCATCTCGTCCATTAATACCCAAATGCGTCGATCTTCATCGGGCTCCAACCCTAAAATGGCATTGGATGCTATTGCGAGCCACATCGAGATAAGTGGTCTCAGTGAAGCGTGCTGTTGGGCGTTGCTCGATAGGAACAAAAAACCCCGTTGCTCATCGTCTTGTACCCAATCAGTGATGGAGAATTTCTTTTGCAGAGCGTCACTGCGTTTGCTGTCGTCCAACCCATCCAAGAAGCGCAAGCTTTTCATGTAGGTCGCCAGTACGGATTTTATGGAAATGGCCGTTTTTTTGATGTCTTTTGAGGCGAGAGACGCCGCTTCAGTGCCTTCTAAAAAGTTACCGAGCGCTTCGAGCTCACTCGTGAGGATCAGGCTGAGTAAGCGGGCAGTGGTCGCCGGTTTACTGTCTTGGCCCATACGGTACGCCGTCGATGAGAAAATGGTGCGGGCCGACTCAACCCAGAACGGGTCTCCATCGCCGTGTTGCGGGATGAGGGCCGCCGCCATGTTTTCAAAATCGGGCGCGTCTTTGGCATCGCACCAGACGTCCCAGTTGGCGCATCGGGCATCAAACGGGTTTAAGATGACATCCGTTTCGGGACGATAGAACTTACTGGTGAACACACAGCCTTTATCGTAAATGATGGCTTTATCGCCTCGCTCGCGTATCCAGCGCACCAACTTTCGGATCATGACCGATTTACCCGCGCCCGTAGTGCCATCAATGAGCAAGTGTTTGACCTCAAATGACTGCTTAAGCAGAGCATGGCCATCAATCTTGAACGGTGAAATGGAGCCGTCGCCATAACCGCGTTTACGGTTCACTTTGGCGCGCTTGATTTGTGTCTTGGTTAGGACGTCAGGGGGCACCAAACGAAAACCACGCACATGGAAGTCTTCACTCTGTTTCTCCCCTTGCGCTTTGAAAAAGCGTTGCAAGAGATAGAAAATGAAAAAGCCGATGGCCATAGAGAGCAAATAGTAAACTTGAAAGTTATGCCACAGTTGATCGTGGATATCGAGCAGCACAGGGTTCTCAAGTTGAGTCGCAAGCGCAGACTGATAGCGTTCTCCCTCCCAAATGGTGGTCACCATGCTGTCGAGGGGTTTTCCTAATTTGGCGTAAACGATATTGCGCCAGTAGTAGAACTCGCCCCACAGCGCATTGGGTGGGGCTTGCCAAAATGTCAGCCCCAAGGTTGAAATGAGCATCCCTATACCGATGAACTTGATGAGCGCGTTATTAACTTGAAAGAACATTCGTATGGAGTGAAAGGTGACTTGGCCACCACGAGTAAAGTGGTTACTTTTTTTACGGGTACGCATCTGCGCTCCTTATTCAGCGTGAACATGAAGATAAAATGAGGGTAGGCGGGCGAAAGCCGCGTTCAAAGCCCCGCAGGGCCATGATTTTTAAAGAGACTTAGGTATATAATGCGCGCAAGATTTCACACACGGATACGGACATGAGTCGCAACCTGAAACACTACCAAGCCCTGGATGAGCTGGTGACCCATTCGTTATTGACGCTCTATTGCACCATGAGCCAGGAAGGTGGGTTTTGGACCGTGAAAAAGCGCAATGCGCTTTTGGTCAAACACCTCAAACCTAAAGTGAAGTTGGCTCAATTTTCGGTGTGTAAAAATGACCTCAAAACCATGCTCAATATCGGTCGTCAGGCCAATGGCAATCTAGAGCGAAAGTTATGGGAGGTAAACCGCCTAAACCTTGAATATCAGGCTCGTTTTTCACAGGCCGATGAACTTTACATTATGCTGACTGAGCTTAATGAGCAGCATCAATTTCCTTCCGAGCTCGACCATCCCGATAAAACCCACGAGATGGAGACCTTGTATATGACGAAATCTGAAATTGAAGACGGCTTTGATGAGGCCAATCGACAAATCAAACCCTTGGCCATGACCGTGAAAACCACGCGCCTTAAAGCGCTGATTGAAGCGGTGCAAGCCAAGGGCGTCTATCGTGTGGAAATCGACCATGTGGATGAGCAGGAAGTGATTCATCTGCTTTTACACCGAACGTCTCCTTAAACATCATGGGTAACCTATGACTGAAATGATAAAAACATTGCTGAACATTCGCGCGCTTCGTGCGTACTCACGTGAATTAACGTTAGAGCAACTGGAAGAAGCGCTCGATAAACTCACGACCGTGTGTCTTGAGCGTGTCGAAATCGAAGAGGCGGCCGAACAAGCGCGCGCAGAGAAAGAAGAAAAAGTGGCTCAGCTTGCCAAACAGATCGCACAAGAAGGCATTGAGGTTGAGGCGTTAATTGCCGCGCTGTCAGGACACTCGGCAGAGAAAACGAAAGGGAAGCGCGCACCACGCCCCGCTAAATACCGTTATACCGATGAACAAGGTACAGAGAAGACGTGGACCGGTCAGGGCCGAACGCCTTCAGCCATTCAAGGGCAGCTTGATTCGGGCGTGTCTCTGGATGAGTTCTTGATTGAGAAATAGGGCTTACTCTCTCCCAAGCAAGTTGTCACACGGCTTGAGCGTGAGTCGTGCGGATGCCGTGCCTTTGAGTTAAATGGATACATTTTCATCCACAGAAAGAGTGAGTAAGTCGATTTTAGCTTAATAAAACAACAGGTTGCATAATGGTTTTATTTCTATCCATAAGCCATTAAAAATTAAGGCTATGATATTATTCACAACAAAGCATTTCTCAGGTTTTCTCCGTTGTGAACAGTCGCCTCCTCCACGTTCAGGAGGCGATTGTTCGTCAGAAATCCACTTCGTACTAAGTGACGTTATGGTAAATAAGGGGCTGAGTGGTCATACAGCCAAAAAAGAAAGTGGTTGGTGTTGTTATTAGCACCTAAACACCTTAAAACATTATTACTAAATAAACACCTAACAAAGCACCAGTCATGACGCCATTATCGAAAAAACGTATAAATAATGCACTAGAAAAAATTCAAGAGTATAAAGAAATCAGCTCAGTAGAATCAAAGGAGCTAGATATAGTGTGCCTACTTATTCGCATCTGTGGGTTGCAAACAAAGAAGATATCAGAAGAAGAACGCAAGATACTGATTGACCATGCTACCGTGGTATTAGAGAGTGAAGTGGAATTTACAGAGAAAATGAGAATGGATGAGCCAAGGGATATTTTAGCTCATCTTAAAGGAATGCTAACAACTAGCTAAAACCCTACGATTACAAATGGTTCAATAGCCCGCTGATAAACGGGCTATTCTTCAATCTAATTAAAAAGCATTCAAGGCTAATGAGTAATTTGGCTCCTCAGTTATCTCTTTAACCAACTCTGAATGTGTCACTTTTCCATCAGCATTCACACATACGATTGCACGAGTTGCTAAACCTCTAAGAGCACCCTCTGGAATTAACACTCCGTAAGTTTCTGCAAAGTCAGAGTTACGGAAGGTAGATGCATGTTGAACGTTATCAATACCTTCAACTTCACAGAAGCGACCTACAGCAAAAGGCAAATCGGCTGATACACATAAAACCGTTGTATTTTTAAGTTTTGAAGCTTCTTCATTAAATTTCTTAACGCTAGATGCACAAACAGGAGTATCAATACTCGGGAATATGTTAATGATTACGTTCTGGCCTTTAAATGATGAGAGTGTCAAATCAGATAAATCCGAAGCCGTAAGAGAGAAATCTGGAGCCTGACTACCTACAGTTGGAATAGATCCTACAACTTTAACTGGGTTTCCTTGAAAAGTTACTTGTTCCATATTTACCTTCTTTTTATATGATATAGCTAATAAAAGCATAGTATTGAGTCAAGCCATGAAAGCTCAATATTAATTTGGCATCAATTAAAACACTGCTCATCGGAGCAGGTTCAATTGAAAACCTGAAAAACCGATGTTTATTATTCCTATGGTAAATGTGCGAGTTTGCTATCAGAAACAGCCCAAATGCAGCCTCAAACGCTCCTAGCGAAGATACGTTGCCGCATGGCTTGAGCGTGAGTCGTGCGGGTACCGTGCCTTTGAGTTAAATGGATACATTTTCATCCACAGAAAGAGTGAGTAAGTCGATTTTAGCTCAACAAAACAACAGGTTGCATAATGGTTTTATTTCTATCCATAAGCCATTAAAAATTAAAGCTATGATATTATTCACAACAAAGCATTTCTCAGGTTTTCTTTGGTGTGAACAGTCGCCACCTCCACGATCAGGAGGCGATTGTTCGTCAGAAATCCACTTCGCACTAAGTGCCGTTATGGTAAATCGACTAGTATTATAATTATTTATTGTCATTTCATTGCGAGGCTTTAATGGATAAAAAAACCATACAATTATCCCTACCGCTAGATTTATTTGAATTAATACAACAAGTTAAGAATGAGAAAAACATATCGCAAGATGAATTGATTCATCTTGCTTTGACTTCATACCTCATACCAGAAAAAACTAAAATCATTATTGGTGAAGATAAATATTATGGCTAATGAATAGGTCAAGAAGGCCGCCAATTTGAAGTGACCACCTTTGCTGTTAGTCCAAATTTAATGCGCGATATTCCTAATAGGGGTACTGCGCACTTTTCCCCGAAAAGTTCGCCCCTCTAACTCAAGGGGACAAATCGTTGTTCATTCTTCCAATTATGTTTAACAATAAATTCACACAATTGTTGCAATAGTGTAAATAGTCATTAATGTTGTAGAAGCTAGCTAGGCATTAATTAGCCAAAAATACGCGAAGGGATCTCGCCTGGAAGAAAGAACGATCCCAAACTCTTTCTTCACCCCAATCATCTTTGTAACCATCACCAACTTGGTGATGGTTTTTTTTACCCTCTCGAATGTCTAATATCACATATAAAATGATTCTCTCTCCCTTGAATAGTCATCGATAGAGGATGAGCTGGACGCTATGAAAAAAGTGCCGTCATTATTAACGACATGTTCTCCAAGCGTAAAAAAAGGCAAGCCAGGCTTACCTTTTTTCTATCATGTTTATCATCGCTCAGTCTAAAGCCGATGTGTCCAAGGCTGCGACTCTCGATACAAGAGATAGCCGCGATGTGACGTTCGCTTTAACAATCGCAAGACTTGAGCGTAAGTCGTGCGAATGTAGCGCCAGTCGTTTCCTTCCAGCATTTCTAAAATCATGCGATCGTTAGAGTTATATTTTATGCTGTTGTTTACCCCTTGAAGACCAAGTTTGCTTAGTAGTTAAAACCCACTAGACGATGCGCTTGTGGCACTTGGTCATAGCAAGGATATTTAGTCTGTAGACCGTATTTAATAATAGCGCTTGATGACATAAACGAAGCTGCACCGTTATAAGCATCAAAGCGCTCAGGGTCATACTGCAAGTCCCGCTCTAACCCGAACCAAACGATGTTCTCGATGAACTCGGTCGGGTTTTTCGCATTGTGGCTGACCGTTTTTAAACTGCCTCCTGGCGGACAAAACCACGGCACCACGTTAGTCTGAATTTGTTGGTTGATGCTACCAATGTGCGCCGACTGCATCCCCCACAAAAACGCCTTGAGCTGCGCGTGCTCCGGCGTACCCGGCTTATCAAGGTAGCGAATGAAGTAAGAAAGATTATCAACACGATCCATTTTCTCACTTTGATAATCAGATAACTCATTTGACTCGTACTTCGCGTTGAGCTTGGTGATTAGCGCCTCCAATTCAGGGCTTTTATGCCATGGCTGCGCCATCGCAGGCAAGCACACTAACACGCTCAGTAATCCCGTTATCATCCACTTCATGCTTCATTCCTACCTTGAATTCGTACCGCTATATTAACACAGTTTAGTATGTGTTTAAATATACAGCGCTGTGTTTTTAACCACCATTTTGGGGCGGTTGATAAAGAGGGTAGCTCGTATTGGTCGGACTGCCCACCCGCGTCGATTTGACTGGCTCCACCTCTTGAGCGACGACAGTTTCTACTGAACCCGTTTCAACCGGAGGAGACGACAACGTTGACTCTACTTGATTCTGCATGTGACCCGCGTACAACAAAGCATTACCTTTCACGTTGTTGTAGGTGCTATCAACGTACAGTTGCCCACTCTCATTGAGCTGAAACATCTCCGCCGAGATTTCATCGGTCTGAGCGCGCGCCTTGCTGGCTCCCGAGCCAATAAGCGAACTCTGCTCAGGCTTAAGCGTCGGCTGCGCGCTTAAATCTTGCGGCTTATAGCGCTCTTTAAGCGTCTCAAGAGAGGCATTTGAGGTGTTGATCCCGTAGTGCTTTTGAAAATCGTCACTATGGGTATAGTCATTAAAGGCCTTCCTTACATCTTCAATGTCCCCAGGCTTGTAGGCGGTCATTAGCCTTCCAACATCATCTGGTTCAATGCGCTCTAAATACTGCTGAAAACCCGTAACGGCGCTGGCACTGAAGTTCACCGTGTCGTTTTTCAATCTTGACTGCATGTGACTGAGGGTGTCGACGTCCGCATTGGACGCGTTGACCGCCGCGGCCGTTTGTTGAGTGCGTTGGAAGTTGAGCGCAAAGTCGTACGCGTACTGCTCCACTTCACTGCGGTTGTCTTTCGCATCGAGCGTGCGGCCCGCGCGCTGCATCTCTGTGGCCCCTTCGGTGTATTGCTCTGTGGCTTGAGACAGCGCTTGTTTCTGCTCCGCGCTCATTTTACTGAACGATTCTCGGTCATCTTGACTCCAACTGACGCCCGCTTTTGCGCTCATACCAAACAACAAGTTTGCGCCTTTTGGTGTCCCCACTTCGATGCCACCACTGACTGCTGTTACATATGCCTTCGCTTGGTCGTGGCTCCAGCCTGTGGTTTCTGAAATACTCTGAATGGCCGATTCCATTTTCGAATGCGACTGGCTGATTTGGCCTTCCGTTGACATGGATTGACCGTCCCCATAACTTCGATTATGACTCCAGTTGTCATTCCAACGGTCGCTTTGCGAAAAGCCCTTTGAAAAGCTGTCATTGAAGCTGTTCATGTGTTGCGTTAGAGCGGTTTTCGCGTCTGTGTATTGGTCGTTGAGGCTGTTTTGCAGCATGTTAGAGGCTTGCGCTTGCCACAAGGGTTTGGATTCGGCCTCTTGCGCGTTGTACGTCCTACGGCCGCCGTCGTTTTGAAAGCGCGTCACACTGGTGCCATCCGCTTGCTGCGCAGTGCTCATCCCGGTTCGCATCAGGAGATTGTCGTCAAACTTATTGGCCGAGGTATTATTGAAGCTGTGGTTTTGCATCTGCAAGTTACCAAAGTCCAAGTTGCCGGTCGAAGAGGCCGCCGACACGCGGGCATTGGTGCTGTTAATCATGCCGGCCAATTGATAGTTCATGGCCTGAGCGGCCGCGACGCCCCCTTGCAGGATTTTGCCCGCTAAGACCGGGATCGACATCATTAAAAAGCCCGCCATATAACCGTAACGCATGTGCAGCTCATCGAGCGCATTACCGTTAGACAGTGACAGTCCCTTCATTGGATTGGCCACCGTGCTTGAAGGGTTAGCCATCGCGCTCGAATGCGATTCGAGCGTCCACGTCATGATGGCATTGAGGATCGCAAACAAAGCGGGCCACGTCGCCAAATACGCAAACGTCTTAATGTAGTTGGTCAGCACCATTTTAGTGAACGCGGGGATCAGCGCCACCGCCGCGACCATGAACCCGAGACAGCTGAACAAGGTAAAGAGCATGGTGTGCATCATGGGAATGAACTCACGCGCTTGCATCCCCAAGGTGGCCCACATCGAGGTTTGCTGCATCTTGTTCGAGGTGTACGCGTAGTTCATGGCCGAGGCCGATGGGTCGAGGTTATTGATGCTGTGACGAATGGCATTCATCGCCATGTTTTGATTGAGCACATTGACGGCGTTATTGCTTATCCCAATGTATTTTTGGTAACTGTTCGACATGGCATTTTGCACGTGCGCTTTGTAGGTGCTCGCTTTACTGCCATGCAAGTAGGTCGCAATCAAATCCAGCTCTTCGGCGGACTCGCCCAAGAATTTTGTCTTGATGTCAGGGTAGACCTCCTCACACGTTTGAAAGGTCTGGTTGATATCGTTCAATATCACCCCGCGCAGCGGGCTCATCCTCTGTCCATCGAGAAAGGTAAAAATGTCCGGCGCGTTTAAGAGCGAGTCCCAGGTGTATTTCTTGTTGATTTGAATATCACCAACAATGCAGTTTTTGAAAAAGTCATCCCATAACCGGCGTAGATCGGTGTCTTTTAAATCGGCTTGGCGTGACAACTGATAAAGCTCGGAGCCAAACATCATGCCTGTGCGGCCATAACGTTCATCGTCCACCGTCGTAAAGATGGACTCGATCGCATCGGCACTGCCCGCCATTAAGGTAGAAAAGAACCAGGTTGGCAGAGCCACGATGTAAGGCACATTCGCGACCGAGTAGCCCGCGGTGGGTTCAGTTTTATCGATGACCTGCATGGTCACGGTCTGTTTGATCAACATCGAGGGCACCAAGGTAAACACCAGGGCCCAAATGTAGATGTGTTTGGGGTTACGGGACGCCACAAAGTGTGCGTAGGTGAGGGCCGCTCCAATCATAAGACTGATGGACATCATCGAGGCGAACGATTGGCTGGCAAAAAATAGAGCAATGGCGTTGAGCGCTTTTTGTATCGCCGCGCCTTGGGTGTAGGTGTAGTATTCGAGTGTCACGTTACCCTCCAAAAGACAGGTTTTGTAGAAGTTGCTTATTGACCTTACTCATGGCGTCTCGATCCGTTTCTTTATACGCCTGAGTCAGTTGCTCCTGCGTTAAAATCAGTCGTTTGGCTTTATCGGCGAGGCCGTCGGTAAAGCGGCGAGCGCGGTCGACGTCGCTCATAATGAGATCGATGTCTTTGCTATCGACTTGCGTTTGATTGAGGGACGTGGACACCACCGTCAACATGTTATTGAGGTAGCGCGTCAACAGCTCAATCGCAATGATGCGTGAATACGCTGCAAAGTTCGGGTACTGATTGCCTCTGACCGAGCTCACGAACACAGCAAGGACCGGCGTTTCGGTGTATTCCAAAAAGCTTTTTTGACTATTGGTGAGTTTGGTGTCGTTGGCGACGCTCATGTAAAGCGCTTCGAGCGTTTTACGTATGCGCGATTCCAGCCCTTTGTCTTGCGCTAACGTCAGTTCTTTTTTCTTCGGTGACAGACACGCTTTCGGGCCTTGGTTGTCGCACTTGTAGTACTCCACCTTCCCGCCTTTGAGTAACGCTTGCACCAAGTTGTTATTATCGGCCAGCAGTGAGGCGTAATATTTGGGTTTTCCGTTGGCATCGTAAACATACGTACCCGATAAACTCATCAAAAACTCCGCCAAGGCTTTGTCTTTGGCTAACCACTCGTTTTTGACCGCCGCTGACCAGACGATGTTGTGGCTGGTCTTGGTGATGTCATCCAGCCCCGAGGCATCATCCGCGCGCGCCTTATCCAATTGCGCTTTGGCTTGTCCGCCGACGCCGCATTCCGTTTGCGCGGCCACCCAGTCGTCAAACACGTTTTGTTTGGTGCCCAACGTTTTACAGACGTGTTTTTTGGCATCCGCTCCCCCAAACGAAGCCGCTAAACCACTAACCGCGGCCTGCGCGGCCTCACACGAGTTGATGGATTGGTTGAGAAACTCATCAGCAATGGATTGCAAGTTATCGCGAATTTGTTTGATTTGTGGCGCCCAAACTTGCAGCGCCAGGTCAACCGCAAAGGGAGCCGCATTTTGCACCACCGCTTTACCAAATTGCACCAGACCATCGGCACTGATGTGCGAGAAGCCCCCCAAAAAGGCGTCAATGCCGCCGCAACCCATTGAGACATCCGGTAAATTAACACTGACCAGCTGCGCACTCATGATGGGCGAGCGCACAGAGAGCGCCCCCGCATTGTAATAACTGGCCGCCTGGCCTTTGTAGGCGTTCGGATGCGTCACATTCGTGTTGTAACCCAAGCCGTTAAAAAAGCCGTCCAGAGAGCCATTGACGCCGCCCGCCTGCACGTTGCTTATCATGAGGCCGCTTAGCCCCACGGCGAGGGCGAAGGGGCGCCATCGAAGTGGTCGTTTCATCGGGTTCATTGCAACGCCTCCAGAGTTTTCGGATCGCCTAAAAGGCGCGTGACACTTTGGTTGAGTACGTCGGTGGCCACATCGCCTATCGATAAGCGCACGAACTTTTGAGAGTTCACGTTAATCAAAAAAGTGGCCGGGACCGTCACGCTGCGCGGATTGTCAAAAAACATTTGGCTTATCTCTGGCGTGGCCGGGATAGGCACGGGGTAGTGGGGAATGGATTGACCATCGAGTGAAAACGCGTAGGTTTGCAGTTGATGACGCTCGGTGACGTGTTTCAGTTTCGGTGCAAAGCGGTGACAGTAAGGGCAATCACTGCGAAAGAAAAACACCATCGCATAGTCGTCATTTTGGGCGGCCTGCGCCGTCGATAGGGGGAGCCAAGCGAAAAGGCATAATAGTAGGGTTCGGATTAACATACATAGACTCTCTGGGTCGCGGCAAGCGTTCGCTGCCTTAAAAATCGGGGGTTTGATAGTCGTTGGCCACGTTATAAAAACGGCCTAACAGCGCAGTTTGCGAGATAAAGCCGTACGCCAAGGGTTTCATCTCACCCGTACTCGGGTTCACTAAAATCAGGGCGGGGGCATAAGGCACGGCCACCTTGTTGTCGTTGGCTCGGTTTTCCCGAATGCCGGACACAAACGTGCGGTCGCGGGATAAGCCCAAAATCTCAATCCCGTGCGTATCGGCAAAGCTTTGCATCGAGGGGGCCAGTTTCTGGCTGAGGGCGTCTTGGCCGTCATAGACAAAGAAAAAGCCCCATCCTTCGTCTCGCATTTGTGCCACTGCCGCGATTTTCTTGTCCCGCTCTAATTGGTGATAGGTGCCGCGGGCCGCAAACTCGGCCGGGCGGTCTTTTAGATAAGAAAGCGCTGGGTTGGCGTGCAAGACTTTTTTAAAGGTCATGCCCGTTTCACTGGTCCGTTCGCCAATGAACTGGTGAAGTTGCATCACCGTTTTGAGCTTGTCTTCGTCTTTCGAATTAATCGTGGCGTCGTTGAGCGCTTCCTTGTAGGTCTGATGAAACCAGTCCATTTGCTCGGTCGCGCTCATCACTCGCGTGGTTTGGTTGGGGGGAATGGGCTTAGGGGGCGTTTTTTTAGGGGCCGGTTTGGCCGCTGGCTCGTTGTACCACTTCCAGCCCTGGGGAGACTGGTTAGCCTGCACGCTGCCCCCATAAAGCAGGGTCAGCGCAAGCAGGGCGCGTGCAATGTGCGTCATTGTTTATCCTCCCATGGCACTGGAAATACGGTCTTGGATTTCTTTGGATGAGGGCAGATTGGTATTACTGTTCATCTCAGCAAAAAAGTCTGAAAAATCGATGTCTTCAAAATTGATTTGCTGCATTTGCTCTGGGGTGATGGCCCCACACACCGGCGCTCTGGGCGTTCCAAGACTGAGGCCCAATTGCCCTTGAACGCCTTGCTGTTGAACAATGCGCGCTAATAAGCTGTCAAACAGGCAGTACGCCTGCTTTTTACGAATGCACTTACCGAGTACCTTTTCGGCGCAATAACTGCCTAAATAAATGGTCAATTTGTCCTCCTTGGCTTTGCCAAGCGCCTTTTCTTGCTCACTGCAACGGGCGAGACCGATATCCGTACCCCAGCCTCCGTCTTTGCAGCAGTTGGCAATGCCCGCGATTTTCTTACTACAGGTTTGGCCTTGGCCGGTGAAGATTTTGGGTGGATCGCCTAGCCCTTCGGCGGCCTTAGCCAAGGCCGCGAGCGCGGCGGCGGATTCATTAAAGTCGTCGGACGGGGTCGGCATTTCGCCATAGCAGTCGCCATCGAGACAAAAGCTCTCTTCGCCGCATAGGAGATTGGTGCTGCTGCACCGCTTTTCAGGGCAGGATTTTTTCAGCTCCTGCTCAATACACACGCCTTTTTGTTGTGCGCTGCAATGGGTGGCAGTGGTGGTGCAATCAGCAGGCAGGGCGCTGCAGGTATTGGCTCTCTCACAGTGATGATTAACTTGGTATTTCCAGCAATCGAGCGTGGTCGGTATGCCATTGATGCGACGGGTCGCTCTACCTTCAACACAACGCTGAGAGGTCACCTTGCATTCGCTTAAAAGATTGCAGTGGGTTTTCCAAGACATTCTATTTTTAATGCAGTTGCCGCCAGATAGGGTAAACCCACTTGAGCAACTTAATGAAGCTTTTATGCTTTCCTGGACAGGACCGCAAATCTCGTAACTTTTGCTCCAGTTTGATCCTTTACACCCCCCCCAACTCGAAGAGCCTTTCATGGCTCCTTTGGTAAACCCTTGATTTGAATTTACATATTTTCCGTCCCATAGATAAGTCGTCCTATTTGAAGAGCAATTACTGTTGCCGCCTGATTGGGTTACAGCGTTCGAACTATTATATCGACATTGCTTTATCGTACGCTTGCAATGATCACCTTGCCGAGTCCACCCTGACGGACAGTTGTAAATCACGGGAGAGGTGACGACTGTGAACACTGGACTTTTTGTACACGGCACATTGCTATTGGTCGGTTGGCGACACACTTTAGGGATATAATCTATGGTGCACTGAGTGGCGTTATCGCAATCGACGTATTGATTGGAGATGCCGTGGGTGATTTCATAGGCGTTGTCTTGAGCAACGAGCGCAAATTCATACGCGGGGTCGTTTTTCACCGCTGGGCGACCTTGATCGAAGCTGCTTTTAACGGCTTGCGCCTCGGCGTTGCTGTGCATCGCCGACTGCTTTTTCGATGTCATATTGCCGTCGGTCAGGCTCGCTTCCCCGGGTCTCGCGATTTTACGCTCACATTCAGGCTCAGCGCAGTAGTCGCCCGCATTTAACTTGCCTTGAGCTCTGGCAGGGATTGCTTGTTGTGCATTTTTTACCCACTCGACGTTGTCGTAGTATTTATCGCCCTGCGCATCGGCTTGAACGGACAACGGCAAACCCACTAGGGCCAATAGCGCCGCCACACTGAAAAAGAACGTCTTATTCATCACCTCTCCTCAATAACGGACGAACGACCTCGGGGTTATCCCCTTCGGCCAATAAGTGGAGCGCGTCGGACAGCGAAACGTTCCCCGTCAAACGGTCAAAGTCGCTGGCCTCGCAAGGCTGCTTAGGTAGGCAGCGCCCTGGCTTGACCGCGACGAAGGTCGGTACTTCGGTCACCTCAAAGGTGCGAAACCATTCCGGGTTAATGGCAAACCCGCTCTGAATGGGCGCATCAAGCGCTTGGGTTTTCAGTAACGACTGAATGCGTCTCGCCGTGGCTGGAAAGCCGTCAGGTAGCACGCCCCGTATCACCAAGGGCACTTGCCACTGCTCACTTTGCTTGAGTAGGGCTCGCAGCGTGGCGTCCGGCATTGTTAAAGACACAAACACCATCACCCCCGTTGGGGCCGCATTGGGGTTTTGTTTCGGCTCTGGAATATCGATGACCCGCTCAAGGTGCTGGGGCTTTAATTTTTCCTGCCAAAACAGGGCCATCTCTTGCGCCTTGGCGGCATGCGCATCACTGGCTTGATATTGAGCGTCGATGGTGCGTGCCGTCTCGTTTGAAACCGGATTGGTCAGCACCGAGGCTTCAAGCTCACTGAACGCTTGAAGCTCTTCTGGCGTGTACGCGTGACACAAGGTCGACACAAGCAGGGCAACCGTGGCGACCCAAGAGAAGAAAGGAGACATAAAGACCTCAACGAAATAAAAGCTCCACGCAAGCGTGGTACTCCTTTTGACAGGGCAGGCAAGCCTACCCCGCCAAAAGCGAGCTCAAGTTAAAAAGCATCAGTTTAAGGAGGCGTTCATCTGTCACTGCCAGTCCGGTGACTTTAATACGCTAGGGCATGGCCTTGTTTCACTCATCCCAACGGGTCTTCTCTTAAGCGATGAGTGTTGACATAAAGCCTGCAAATATTCATCAAGCGTGTAAGCATGATTCTTTGACCAAGGGGCCTTACCGGCACTAAAAAATTGGGTCTGTTTTTCTATCTCTTCAATTAACTCTCGATACTCATCAAGTTGCCTTTCTATCGGGAGATGATGCTCTAGGTTAGAGAGCGAAATGAGATCTTCAGGTATAATTTTGAGTTTTTGACAAAGTTTGAATAACTGAGTCTGCAAGATAAACAGGGACATAAAATCCTCCGATGGGTGATATATGAAATTTTACGGGAAACTAGAATGGTTATTTAAATCTGAATCAGCGAGAGTGAAGTTTGAAAACTTGCTTAAGGTTGCGCATGACATCAATGCTATAAACCCACTTGCGTTATATGACTTTATTAATTTGATCCTGAAACCGATGCAGTCGGAGCTAAACTTGATAACTGTCGAGCTTGGTACTGGTGCTGCAAAACCAATTGGACTAAAGGATTTATTTACAGAAAAAATGGAACCTTATTTATACGAATTCAGCCGATCCCCTATAAATTCAAGCGATCATAAATTAAAGATAAATTGTGATATTGCCTTTACTCGCCCTTGGAATAGGCAACGGTACATTGATAACTTATGCTATTTATCGTCCCGTACTCCAAATAGGGAGCCTGTAGTTTGGCAAGAAGACAGCAACCACTATGTAACACTAATTCTTCCTTGGCGGTTCTTTTTGGTAGGTACGGGAAATCATTCGATAATGGCGGGTATTGCAACGGGTCGAGGCGAAGTTTCCCCCCAAGAAATCGAGGACGCATCCCTACTACTTTCAAAATTTCATACAGATGGGAAATATTGGTTTGAATCAAAAACCAATAAAAAGGTTGATAAAGTGAACAACTATCGAGGAGCCGCTGTATTTGAAATTGGCCGCTTACTTTCTTCTTAGGTTGACTCGGCGATTAAGGACGTGTTGATATTGCGTTTTGATGGCTTCTAATGATTGGTAGGTATAGGGGGGCCCCCCACCTAGAGAGTTCCATCGCTTTCGAGGTAAATGATCATTTATCGCCTCATCATCAATGCCGCATTGCCGGTAATATTCAATCAGCGCGATATCTAAACACTCACCTCGGCCATGGCACTGACTGCACCACCCTTGATCGGCCACTAGGTAACCATAATGCTGAAACACGCCAGGCGCACAGGCATCACACACCTGACTAGGCAATGGAGGCTGCGTCTCATTTTCGATGGCCTGATGCACATCAATCGGGCTCAAGGTATAAGTAAACAAAGGCATGAGCGCCTCATTAATGAGCGCTTTTTTCTCACGCCTTCTCAGCTTGAGCGGCGCGAGTAGGGCGGATAACTCACTCTGTCGATAACGGTGATTCTCCGCACCGTGAGAGAAAATCAGTCGAACACCGGTTTGCTGACACTGTGCCAAAAAAGCAGCAAGCGACGCTATTTTAGGGGGCGAGTTAGTTGATAATAATGACAAGTTATACTCCTCGATAAGAAAAATCATGACGATTGAACGTGATTGCTCTGCTGGTTTGCCTTGCCCATCACACCGAGTGCTCTACCAAGGGCCTTCAAACGTCAAAAAGAGAGCGATTAACGCCAGTGGCCCACATTGGCATGTAACAACGGTTCGATTATCCGATGTAGTGGGGAGCCTAGAACCCCGATACGCCGGGAAATCGTGGCTGGAACTGTTTCCATCTATTGATGCCCCTGGTGGATTGAAGCGTGGTCATCGATTCGCAAGACAACTTCAACAATCTCCTTTGTATTACCTTCCTGAGCATGAGAAGCCAAATATCTCTTTTCGAAATATTGATGGCGAGCTTTATATCGATGATGGTCACCACCGAACCATCATTGGTCGTGTGTTCTTAGAAGCAAATGGCTTTGAACCCATCTTTCACAATGTGGTGGTGGGGTATTACACTGGTGGATTCAAACATCGATTACACATTTTACCGCGACGACTTAAACGCCAAGGGATAAGCCTGCTCAATCGATGCTATCGACTGATAAGACGGCACCTCACCTCTTAACCCCCATCGCGCTTTGGGGAGCTGGCGCTCGATGGTGGCTTCCTCAATGCCGCATTGTCGATAATGCTCAATTAACGCGGCATCAATGCACGGCCCATTTTGATGACACTGACTGCACCAACTGCGTTGTGACAAAGACTCACCATAATAAGCCAACAACCCGGGCGCGCAGTGTTGGCACAATTGGCAAGGAAAGTCAGGGGGCTCAGCGCTGTGGATGGCCGTCGAACAGGCGCCTATACCGATATCAAACACCGACATAGGCCGAAGATACGTTTCGAGAAGGCGCGCTCTTTTCTCATCCGATAGCGTCAATGGTTCGAGTAATTGCGAAAGCGCGTTTTCTCGCGCCTGTCGTGATGCAAAACGGGGAGGAAATTGAAACTGCACGCCTCTTAACTGAGCGAGCAATAAAAACGCGTTAAGCGCATCATCTGGCAGGCAACGCCTCAATTGGTATGTGTCCAGGGCCCGGCGCGCTTTGAATACAAGCGACATTCGTTTCTCCTTAAACTCAAGTTACAAAAAGACGCAATTGCGTTTACGCCACTGAACGAACCCAAAGTTATCGCCGGTGGTGGGGTTATCGTGGCCCATCTCCCAAATCGTGGTCGTCGTGGTGTAGGGGTGACACCAGGCCGCGTCGGTAATGGGGGCGCTCATTTGATAGCGGTATCGAGACTTGGGCAAGATCGGGGTTGGGTACTGGTAACACACCGCGCCATCTTCCCCGCGCGTTTCCCACACCATGCCTTGCCGATGCAGCTTGTAATTCAGCCGCTCCATAATAAGCGTGCCCGCTTGGATGGGGGTATCTCGGTAGTTGGTGTTGCCCGTTAACGGGTAAGCGCTGCCTTGCGAGCCCAGGCACCAAAACAGAAAATCAAAGGGCAGGGCGAGGTTAGTGGTGGTCGCGATGGACTCAGGGATGCAGGCCAATTGGGCGATGGGGTTACCAAATAAAATGGCCTCGGGGTTTAAAATGAACGCCAGTTCATCGTCATTCCACAGGGGATCGACTTCGGTCAAATACGCCACATCAAAATTATCCGTGGCCATGCACGCCGCCGATTGCATCAATTGCAGCCAATAAATCAGCGGGTATTTGTACCAGTGCGCGTGATAAAACCCGCCATCGCTCGACGTCGATTCGCGAGAAGTGCTTCGTCCACCCAGCCTTTGCTGATTGGCCCCCGCCAATTGCATCCCCATGTTAACCATGCAGTACGGCACCCTTGTCACGTCAGTCAGGGCGTATGGCTCCCAATAGCCAATATTGAGTCCAATTTGCATGAAAATGGGCGGGGGTTTAGGACAAAAAGAAATGGGGGAAGCGGGGTTGTTCGTATCAGGATAAGCCGAGGGAATGAGGGGCACTGAGCCGAGCGTCATGGGGAATAAGCAACCCCAACACACATCGGTGATGGGGTTGATGAAACGACTCACGCACGCCGCGCCACCGGCGTTGGCGCTCGGTGGACCAAGTAATACCAGGCACAGCGCCAGCGCGCGCCAAAAACGAAAAGGGATCATGGTCACTCCTCAAAAGGGCGCAAATGCTGAACATCAAACTCTTGCACCCGCCACGCCTTACCCGATTGCTCAACCAGACTCGGCACGGCTTGGATACGCAGCTTCTCGCTCAGCGTCCCTTGTTGATCAAAGTAAATGCGTTGGCCAAGTTGCTTCGCGACGCGATTGGGGCTGCCCCCAGTCAACACGAACAACAACGGTTTATCGTGCTTAAGCGCCAAGGCAAACGTCAATTGCCGCGCGTCCCGCGCATCCAAAAACACCAAGGCTTTGCGGTACTCAAACTGGGGTAAACGGGCTTCACTTGGCCACGTCGCCGTATCAAAAGGGTTCACTCGCGTGCCCGCTTTGGCAAACACGCGGCCTTGCGCGTCCGTTAAGTCCTTGGGCACGACAATGCTGGGGTCAACGAGATACGTCTTAGGCTCCGTGGTGGTACGAAGCGCCAGGGGCGGGGGCGTTTGCACACTTTTTTTCACTTGTTCAGAAAATTCGTGCTGCATTTGGGCCAATTTTCCATTTTGCTCAAACTGCTTCAAACGCGCTTGTATCCAGCTCAGCATATCCATTTCCCCAATGGGGAAGGTGGGCCCCACGCGGCCGAGGTCTTTGGCCATCAAAGGCCCGGCCAGCAGCGCCGTGAGCAGCCCAAGGTAAGAGAGGGGTCGCATCGCGCCTCCTACGGTTGATAACGCTCGATGATGGCGTGTTGAATGTGGTTGGTGATGTCCGGCGTGCCATCGACCACCGCGGCGCTGACGAGCACCACTTGACCGTGCGCCTTGGCGTAACGCGCCACTTCCTCGTTCATCACCTCGGCAAACGCCGCCAATTTGTCGGCTTGCTCTGGGACAGTCAAAGACGAGTCCAGTAACGTTTTGTGGTACTGGTCGAGGGTGCTTTTGACATCAAAGCTGACCAGGGGAGGCGGCGTGTCCAGCGCCCAAGTGGTGGCCACCGAAGCGGCCACACTCAGGCACAAGACGCTAAACAGGCGGTGTAACTCATGCGTCATGAAGGGCTCCTTGCGTTTGTTGAGAAAGGGCGCGTTGGTAGTCGGTAATTTCTTGGCCATAGAAGTGCTGCGCCGTGGCTTCAATGGCGTCTAGGGTGTCCATTCCTTGCTGAATAAGCTGCTCACAATATTCAAACTCGTGGGCATCGGTGCTGTAACACGCGCGCGTAAAAGGGTCTGAAAACACGCGATGATAGGTGGTGTGACCGCCCGCTTTGATGCGCACGCAGCTGTAGCCAGCTTTTGAGGCGCGCGGAAAGCTTTTGATGATCCCTTGCTCCATCTCATTGAAGGTTTTCGGGTTGTCTTGCAAAAACTTCTCAAACCCTTCGCCTTGTCGCATCGTAATATGAATGTCCGAGTTGTCGTAGGAGGCCCGCGCCTCTTCATTGACGAAGAAATCGCCTGTCCCTTGGGTGACCGTACAAAATGAGCCCCCAAACTTACGGGCGGTGCGATAACCGGTATTAATGAAGGTGCGGGTTTGCGCGTTGGTGCCCGACATCAAGCTCCACGCCTCTTCGATGATGCACATCTTCGGCGTTGAGCGAGAGCCCGATAGGTACATTTGCTGGTTGATAGACACAATCAGGGCAAACACCACCGGACGTAACACGTCTTCGGGAAACCCTTCCAGCTCCAATGTGGTGATGTCGACATTGGGATCGAGCATCGACGGTCGATTGAACGTGTCGCCATACACGCCATCGGCGCAATATTTATTGAGCTGCACCGCAATATCGCGAATGCGTCGGTCATTACCATGCTCTTTGGCCAACTCAAACAATTGCGTTTGCACATCATCGACTTGCGTGGCCGTGCCGTGCTGCTCCCAGGCTCTTAAGATCCCATCACCGAGTACGGCGGTCTGATACCCTTCCAGCTCGGCATGGGGCGAGGCGATGGTGGCAAAGAGCGCGGTGATGTTACTGAGCGCCTCTTTCATCGGATCGACCCGCTCACTGTCGTCCCACTCACTCGGCGCATGACGTTGGAGTTGGTCTAAGTGCGTAAACGGGTTTAAGAAGATGTTGCTGTGATTGAGGTACGAGCCTCCCAGCATCAAGGTCAGCTTCTTGTAGCTGTCGCCTTTGTCTAAGATCCAACACTTGCCCCCTTTGGCGTACACGCTGCGCACCAAGCCTTGTGTAAAAAAGCTTTTTCCCGCGCCTGAGCCGCCGGTCAGCGCGATGTTTTTGTTGTCACTGCCACAGTGAAACGGGTCGAAAAACGACACCTGTCCACGCATGGTGGGCAGCAGCATGCCACTGACTAACCGTTTAAAGTCGAGCACCATAGGAAAAAAATTCACCACATTGGCGCTTTTCATCGTCCGAACCCGCCCCGCGCGGCCGCAGTCTTCCCACAGTCCTTCGCTCATCAAAAACGGTAAGGCGCTGAGCAGGCTCTGACTTTGCATCATGATCTGCTCTTTGATGTCGAGCCCTGTCGCTCGGAACGCCTCTTTGGCCGCTTGCACGTCACGGCGTTGCTGCGCTTTGGAGGTGAACAAGGTTAAATTCAACACCATTGAACAGACGGTGGTCGCCTTATCGGCCAAGCCTTTTTGTAGGGCGGTGCGCTCTTCGAGCTCATCGCCGGCCGTCGGGGAGAGGATGGCCATCGGTGACTTCAAGGTTTTGGTCAGGTCGCTGATTTTTTTGTTGTTCTCATGCTCAAAATTGCCCGTGACGTTGTGACGAAAACTCAAGGTCAACACATGAGGGCACGTCAACATCTTGGACACGTTACGCAGTGAAGCGAACGCTTCGGGCATGGCATACAACCGAAAATCGGTCGGCGCTTGCGCCAGCCCTAAACACACGGTGCGTCCTCGGGTCTCTTGGCCTTTCGAGTTGGTGAACCGCGTGGCAATGTGGTCGCGTTTGATGAGCATTTCGGTGTCGGGGGAGAGCACCTGGCGGTTGATGGGATCAAAAGGGTTATATTCTCGCGTTTGGGGGCGGTCTTGCGTGGCATCGAAATTTAAGAGATCGCCCGCAAAGGTCACCAAGGTTGCCGGCGTCACTCGCTCGGTCTCCACGCCCAGTTGCAGCAGCACGGTTTCCATCGCGGCGCGCACGTCATCGAGCTTGTCGTCTTTTTTCTCTTTCGTCGACACAAAGAAATACGCCTCGTAATCGCGCAAATCAAATCGGTGCCTCTGTCGGTGGAAAAACCCGTGTGTGGCAGAAAAGCCGGCGTATCGCACCTCCTCCTCGGCCAAGCGGCGGCAGATCCCGCCACGCTGAGCCATCGCCTCACCGTTCGCCTCCAAAAAATGCGCCACGCGATGATGGCCAAACATGGATAACTGGTAATCCCATTTGTCCCCTTGAGGAAAATCCATCACCATCTTATTGAGTGAGGCCACCAATTCGTCGTTAGCCCCGCCCAACACCGACAGCTTGAGCGCAAACCCGCGTGAATGGCGATTGTGAAAAATCTGACGCTCCCCATCAAATTCGCGATAAGGCAGCTCATGGTGCAGGTGGTTTTGATGGCGGTTGGCGTCTTTGACCAGCGCATCAAGCCCCAATGACGCGGCCCCCTTGAAACGTTTTCTTAGCATGATTAATCCTTCCAAATGGCTTGGGGCGGTCGCCCGGTCCAGCGGCTCTCATCGAGAATCACGTAGATGTCGGTGGTGTCGATGTAATGCCCGAGCGGATCAACAAACGGAAACACCGTGACTTTTTTCACTACATCGTCGGTGCGCGCTGGCGCGCCTTGTCGATCCCGTCTTGGCAAGGTCAAAAACACATTACCAGGGGCCGGGGCAGCCGCTTTCGCCGTCATGCCAAGAGGCTGACGACGTATCTCATCCATGGTGGTGCATCCGGGCACCCCACCGACCTGAGTACAACTGAAGTCTTCACCAAGACCGGCGGCGCAGCCGTTTAAAAGTAAGGGCAATAACACCCAGAATACGCGCATAGCGCCTCCTTATTGATGGCCAAACGGCGACGGGGGCACTTGAATGCCTTGCGCGCTGATTTGGTTGGCTAATGGGTTTTCGGTGACACTGCTGATCACCTCCATGATTTGATTGGATTGAGACTGATGGGTCTCCGCTTGAGCTTGTTCGTACTCGGCAGCCGCAATCGGATCGAGGGGAAAGCCTTCTAAAAACACGATGTTCACGATGGCCCCAGGGTTAATCTCGACAATCGGGTGGTACATCTCCGCGAGCCCAATGTAATAGTCGGCCAATTTCGCGCCAACGGACGCGGTCGCATTGCCCAGTAAGTTGAGCCCAATGTCTTCACCAGACACGCTGGACGTGGCGCCTAACGCCGACGTTGAGGTCGTCTCTGACAAACCTTTCCCCGCTTCGCCAAGCCCCGTTAAAATCCCCGACAAACCGGCCATTTGCACCACTTTCCCGTTTTTCAAAATGGTGGTGCCGCGGATGCCATTGCGCCCAAAGTTGAACACGGTGCCTTTGACCGCCACATCCAATATCTCATCGTTGTCGAAGATACAGCTCATGCGGTTGGTGCGAACGATGCCGCGCGACGAAGAGATCTCCCCATAGGTCGCCCCGGTGACCGTACAATCCTTCAGCTTGGATTTTTTTCCATTCGGTAAAATGCCTTCGTTGAGCGTTTGCAGCACCACTGGGGTCGTGTCCCCTTGACCCAGAACCCCCGCATTGGCGTCGGCCCCGCCGGTGACCACCGCGGTCACAAACGTGCCCGTGGGGACGTAGTTATCGATAGTGCGCTTTGCCGGGCTCACTTCCTCAGCCCAGGAAAAATCGGTACTGTCGAACTGAGACGGCGCGAACGCGTGTTGCTGGCGATCAGAATAGGCCATGCGGTCCATGTCGGGGTTATTCTGGGAGGTCGGGATAGGACGCGGTGGCAGCTTAGCTTGCCCAAAGGTTTCCGGCTCGCCTAGCCACTCATCACCGGTGATGGCCCCTTGATGCCTGTCATTATCCGGCGCGAGCGGCGCGCTGGCTTGCAGCTCGGTGATTTTGGCTTGCAGCGCATCGACCGTCCCTTGCATCTCACGGCGCACGCGCTCTTCGACCAGAGACGCGGTATCTTCTTTCGCACTGTCGATGCGGTGCTCGGTGTCTTTTTCAAGGCGAACCATGGTGTCTTTGAGCGAGCGCATCTCTTTGTTGAGCGTTGCGATCAACTGCTGCTGCAAAGACAACGCCGATTGGTTGTCCTTATCGGTGAAGTCTTTATCGACAATGGCACCAAAGGTCACGGCTTGCTCTGGCGCCGCGGTGACGGCTTTCGGGCGGGTATACTGATACACCCCAAGGACGATAATCACCAACGTGCTCATCACCACCGTTGTCAGATGTTTATTACGCTGGGTCGTCTCGGCATTGATGTCGCCGCCGCGCTCAAAATCGCCGTCTTTATCATCAAAAAACCGAGCTTTGATTTTATCGAACATCGCTGACTCCTCCGCCCGTCACTAAATACAGATGAGTATGCTCGCCAGGCGCGAGCGTCAGCGTATCGAGCGCCGCACTGCGCGCCGCGTAACTGTAGAACTGCGCCGTGGTGAGCGTGACCGCGTCACTTGTTCGATTGTGGACGTCGTAAATGATGCCTGAGTAGTCTTGCCCCACAAACACCACTTGAGGGGTTAACGGTAAGTCGCCGGACTTAGTCTCTAACGTGCTTGGGTCGACCGGATGCACAGAGAAACCGTCAATCGGCGTGGCGTCTCGCTGCCAAAGCATCATTTTTTTGGTGAACTGCGCGAGCGCCGTCGGATAATCAAACTCACGTTCAAAAACCGAAGGGCGAAGCCTATCGGCATCACTGGGCGCAAACTCGGTCACCCCCGACGGCGTCTTTTTCGGGCTCACAAACAATGAAAAAACGCGCCCTTTTTGGGTCGTCACATGCACATTAAACGGCAATTGAATGTTGATTTTGAGCGACACCGAGCCCGTTTTGTCTTTTTGGTTGGCGGTGGTCGTACAAAACCCGCTCGGACAAGTGAGGTTAACGATTTTATCGCCTTTGACCATTAACCGGTTTATGTTGAGCGATGAGAGCGAGACGGGAATGGTGTCTCCATCGGTGAAATCAATCACGCGCTTGGCGACATTGTCCGCCAGCACGGCAGGGCTCAACAGCGCCGCCAGTAACGGCACCATAATGAAAAAACGTGTCACAATGGGACTCCTTCTTTTTTGATACCCACGAGCTCAAGCACCCCATTGGGGTAGGCCATCTGAACCACGACCGTCACCGGCTCGGGCGCTAAGTCTCGATCCCCCACACTTTTGTACAGGGTGCCCGATTGCTTAAATTGCATCGATTCGAGCGCCACTAAGGTGCCATCGTTGTCTGGGACGAACCGGCTCGATATGTTGCTTTTGATGATGTGCTCGGCGTCCGACACCAACGATGGTTGAATATCGGCCCAGTAAGGGGCGGGCACATAATCGAGCAGTAACCCGTATTGACGTGAAACGCTGGCGGGGGTGAGATCGTATTTCAGGTGCAGAAAATAGCTGCCCATCAACGACAAATACGCCTCATCGACATCGCCATCGGAGACCGAAAACGCGCGCGAGAGCGTGGGCGGCACTAACGTTCGACTCTCTTTGAAAGACAGGTAGGCGAGCGCGCCGCCCAGCCCTACGCTAGTGAGGCTGGCGAGCAGAAACCCGACCGCCAAAAACACATTGAGCAACTTGCTCATCGCCAACAGGTCTTTTTTGTTTGAAATCTCCATCGCTGTTCCTTAAGACAACCAATAACGCTGAATTGAAGGCGGCGTATGCTGAAACACTAAGCGACTTATCGAAGCGCTGCCCCACCAATAAAGGGCGTACGCGACGATGTGCTCACCGTATTGTGTTTTGATGTACCGAAGCCCCATAAACCAGGCGGCCGCTAACACAAAGCCAATGGCATAGTGTTTGGCAAAAAAGCCGAGTACGAAGATACACAGCGCGGGAAGCAGCTCCTCACGAGGTAAACCACACATCCGCTTGCCCGAATTGAGGTACTTGGGTATTGAGTAATACTGCGCATTGAGATTCATGGCTACGCCGCCTCCGTGTTAGGCCAACCCGACGAGCGGTTTGACCGTTTCCCAAAACATCATGCCGCCAGCGAAGCCGCCGACCGCACCAAACCAGTTACGCGAGGTGATGCCCACCACAGCCGCGCTGAGCGCAGAAAAACCCAGCATTGCGGTTTCGATCCCCGAGTCGTCACCGGCGTTTTTCTTCACCATCTCTTTACCAGTGGCGAATAAATCCGTGGCCGCTGCCATGGCAGGCTCCGTGGCCAAGACACACAGCGTCGCCATGCCGAGCAGAAGTAAAAGACGCCCACGGGCGTGAGGAGTTGTCATTTGCATGTGCAAAGTTCCTTATTTTCATAGATAAGTAAGCCCATAAGGGCAGAAGTAGCCAAAGTTGGCCGATACCAATGCCCTCAACTCACGGCTGTGGGTTAAGGGCAAAAGAGAGATAAATGGAATGAGTGTGAGGCGGGTTACGAATGTAACGGCGCGTGGTAAGCGTTAAAGACGTGCTTACGTTTAAAAAATTGGGTCCACGAGTGTTCAGACAAGGTGCGCTTTTGTTCAGCGCGAAGGTAGCGCTTCATTGCGCGTTTTGACTTCTGAGATTGACCAATATCGGAGACGGGCCTCTTCAAGCCACGAGCTCTTAGTGTCGGTGTGTGGATCGTTAATAACTGAAATTCCTGGGGTGGAATCGATGTGATCGGCTCAGGAGACTCGACCAGTGCAGCAAAGAGGATTTGGCCATCGACGTGACCACAGGGTTTGATTCGCTTAATGCACAGATGTTGATTGATAGGTCCAGCAAACGAATTAAGGTCATGATTTTGCGAGGCCGCAAAGATAATCGCCAGCATAGTGCGCTCCTTTTGATGGGTTTCCTTTGCCTTCTGTACAAAAAGGCAAAGGAAAGCGCACTGAAACAGTGCGCTCCCTCGCAATCTAGGCTTATTAGTCCCCGCGAAAGGGCTAAAACTGGACACATTCCCGACCCTGACAGTATCGGCCTACGCTTGTCCGTTCCATTTTTCAGGTTAGCGTACACATGCTCTAATTTATTTGGGTTAAATTAAGGTCTATCCCAGGCCGCGAAGCCGCGTCCTTTGACCATAGTGTTGCTTTGGGCCTCGTTGGAGCGGCAGCCTAACCGCTCCAACGAAACCAGAATTTGCATGCCAATCAAATCCTGAAATAGGATCATGAGAAGCAAAAAAAATCAGTTCTTATCTTGGCTAACAGGTAGCTCCCATTGAGCACCGTAACGCTCTAGATGATCAGCCAAACGCTTGGCCGCCTCCTGACGCTTACTTCTTCCACTCAACTTTTTAGAATTATTGAGTATCGCATTGTGCTTATCACCAAGTTTTACGTTTACTGAAATACCGGTTTCTTTTGTCATCATCGACCTTCGATTCCTTCATTCATGATTCATTGACAATCAAATTAATCTAAATGCATATCTGTGTTTTTGATCAGTTGTATGGGGCGATAATAAGACAAAAAACAACCGAGGTAAAGTTTTGTAAAGCGCAAATAATACAAAAAACTACAAATTAAGAGCGACAATAAGAATTATCAGTTCGAAATAAAACTAATTACAGTTATGGGTAACTCAATAAGCAACAAGATAAAAAAATATCGGAAAGACAAAGGTTTAAGCCAAGAAGCGTTGGCGAGCTTAGTCGGAGTGACAAAATCTACAATATCTCAATGGGAGCTCGGTAAATCACACCCCAAAAGCCTAAACTTATTGCGTCTTGCAGACATATTCCAGATATCAATAGACCAGCTTGAGAGTAAACAAATAAGTTTGACTAACAGTGAATGCGAAAAAGAGTTTCAAGCTATTCCATTTTATATAAATGTAAAAGCAGCAGGAGGAGATGGAAGTATTTGTATAAATGAAGAATACAAACTGATCCACGTAACAGACTTACCAAGCAATGTGAAAATAAAAAACCTAATGTGTCTCTGCGTAGTAGGAGATTCGATGGAGCCTGTTTTAAGTGAAAATTCGATATTAGTTATTGATAAAGCTAGGCAACAAATAGTTGATGGAAAAATGTACGTATTTATGCAAGATGGGCAGATAAGAGTAAAAATATTGTCATATAATAAACACCAAATTAGAGTATCTAGCTACAACAGTTATTATCAGGATGAATTTTATAGGTTTGATGAGTTAGATAAGCTAAAAATCCTGGGGCAAGTAGTTCACTACTCGACAAAAATTGACTAATCTTTACTTTACTTAAGAGGTATAGTATATATAATTGTCTTAGTTTCTAAAGTAAAGTGCATTACATAGCACGTTACTACATAGCTTTCTATGTAGTGTATTTTTTAGAAATTAAAATGTGTTGACGTGAGAAATCAACTATAAAGCATTTGCAAGAAGCCGTCTTCCCGTAAGTAGACGGCTTTTTTGTATCTAAAATTTAAGATTTGATCTTTAAAGAGATCTTCTGTAAATTTGAATCATCTGGACTCTCAATCCAGATACTCCTAAAACCTTACGGAATCTAAAATATGAAATATCAAACAAGTTGCAATCTGCAACTCACTAAAAATAGACACAGTCTGCATTCACATTCAACCAGTGTTAAAACACACTCATGGTATGATGTAGAAGGTATGTGTCATGACATCAACTAATCAAACCTTAACGCCTCTAGAACATCACAACCAGTTGACTGATGTAATTGCTTGCGATGAGAGCATTCCGGCCGATGAAAAAGCCTTACTCATTGCTATATCTACCTTTTACAACCTTTCTAATCAATGTGCATTCCCAAACCGAAAACAGATCGCTGCAAGAATGGGGCGTTGCGTTAATTACGTTACAGAGTTAATTAGCAAGGCCAAAAAGTCAGGTCGTCTAATATCTACCGCTCAGTTCGTTCAAGTAGAGGGCGAAGCTGCACCACGACAAATTGCTAACAAGTACGAATTTGTCCTTGAGAAATTTGGGCTGTTCTACAGCAAAGCCAAAGCCATGCTCAACCGTAACTTGAGAAAAAAGAAAAAAGAAAAACAAGTTCGACAAGCTGCTGCCAACTCAAGAGTCGCACATGTAGATCGTACGCTTAATGAAATACATAAAGCGACCTCACAAGATTCTTATCAACCCGAATGGGAAGATTATACACCTCCTGAATAACTCCATTAAGCTTCATTCATGCCGTTAGCTCGGTAGGCTCCACCACACCTAGACAAATACCAGTGTGATCTTCTTCTCAAAACAGTGTTAAACACTATCTTAGTAGAGCAAAAATCCTTCTGAATTTTCTATCAAAACAATAAGAAACTCACCTTTTACCCACCCCCTAAAGATTTTAAGTAATGGATTCCTAAAGAATTATTTAAAGGGAATCCTACAGATATCAGGGTAAGTAAAACAAGAGAATCAATAGACATAAGAATTAATTAACAAAAGATCAGTCACACCTGATTTGTGTGTGGGTAACTTTCGTGAGGTACGAACGAATAGTTATCCATCGCTCAAATCCGACAAGCGTAGCGCGTCAGTGTCATCCCCCACGGCTAACTTGATCGATCTAGACGAAAAAATAAAATATTCGGTGACCGTGCCAAAGTTCAATTTAAGTAGATATTCCGCTTGCTCACCCTCCGACTGGCTACGCCAGCTACGGGATTGCGCCGAGCGGGATAAACCCAATGTATAAGTTTTATAAATCTGTATCACACCATGTATAGCGATCGATTGATAAACATTTAACTACATATACAATTGAGTGAGTATTTGTAACTTAAAGAGATATACTGTGAAATATAAAAAGACATCAATTATTACTGTTGCATTAGCATCAATCCTAGCTCTATCTGGCTGTTCAGCAGTCTCAACAGCTGTGAAAAAACGTAATTTGGAAGTTAAAACTCAGATGTCAGATACTATTTGGCTTGATCCTGTTAGTTCAGAGCAGCGGACAATATTCGTGCAAGTAAGAAATACAACCGATAAACAAATTGATTTAATAGATGATCTAAACAACAGGTTGAGTTCTAAAGGATATAAAGTGGTTCAGAACCCAAATAGTGCTCATTATTGGATTCAGACAAATATTCTTAAATTAGATAAAATGGATTTACGGGAATCTCAAGGTTTTCTTAGCTCAGGTTATGGCGGTGCTATATCGGGTGCAGCAATAGGAGCACTAGGAGGTGCAGCATTTTCTAATAGTTCTAGAAGTTTAGCTGCGGGTGGCTTGATTGGTGGGGCGATTGGACTTGTTGCAGATTCTATGGTCGAAGATGTTAACTACGCAATGGTTACTGATATTCAAATTGTAGAAAAGAAAGATCATAATGTACAAACAACTGAGATAGCAGACATAAAGAGTGGTTCCTCAAGTAGCACAAAAACGGCATTAACAACGAATGATAATAAAATGAGATTTCAGACCCGAATAATCTCTAATGCTAATAAAGTGAACCTGGATTTCGAAGAAGCAAAACCAGTGCTTATTGATGGACTTGTAACTTCTATTTCAGGAATATTCTAGATATTTATATAGCGCACCACAAATACAGGCGTGTTATGTAGAATATGTTCAATAGTCCAAATTAGGGTGATTTTTGCAGGCTCCATTCTCTAATAGCTACGGAATGGCAGAAATCACCCAGCTTCCCTCTCAATACTCACCAATTCCCACTTGACAGTTAATTACAGAACGCCAATAAATGTTAAGGAGTTGTCACTCCCTTTTGTTTCGCCTGATTTTTTGATCTTAAACATTCAAAATGAACAGTTTTCTCTATATTAGTGATACTGACGCCGCTTCGCTCTGTCGGCTTTATACTGACTCTACATGCAAGCATATAGAAGCCAGCATAAACCATACATAAACAAGAACTCATTAAACTATTCATGAAGGTATTTGTTGTGTTGAGCACTGGTAAACTCTATCTAGTTGCTTTTGCACGAATCGATTACACCATATCTCGAGCTTTGCTGATTGATTTATCAATAGTGGTAGGTGATAATTTAGCCTTTCATCAGTCTCACTCCCACTCAATGAACAAAGATAATAAAATCATTAGCCACAAGGCTATCCAGAAACACTTACAAACCTACCTTGAACCGATGTTGCTCGATAAAGCCCAAAATACCGACGTTTCCTGGGTCATGGCGATGGTCAAAGATGAAGTTTGTAAAGCCGTAATTGTGCATACTCGTGGCAATCAAACAAAAGCCGCGAAGTTATTGGGTATTAGTCGTAGTAACTTCGCTGTCAAAATCAAAGACACAGCCTCTCAACGACAAGGTAGGTGAAGCTTCACTATTCCAATTCACTTTGTCTGCCATCACAGAGCCTAAACCTAAGTAGGATACACTCACCTACTCACCTACTCACCTACTCACCTTCGCGCTGAGCATTCATCTTCTTAACGACACGTACAACGGTTCTCGCTGAGACGCCTATCATTTTGGCTGTCTCGTTGATGCTCATCTGGTTACCCACTCTAAGCTTGTAGATTTTTTCATGCAGCTCTAAATCTGGCTTTCTTCCTTGATACTTCCCTTCTTTCTTGGCCTTCTCGATGCCTTGTTTTTGGCGTCGGCGTCTATCTTCATAATCTTTTCGAGAAATTGCAGCCAACATGTCCATCATCATGTTATTGATGGCTTTGATCATTGAGTTCGTGAACTCATCAGAAATTTCCGGGGCCAATGCAATGTGACTGGTCGGTAAATCTAGGCTGATGACTTTCAATTCCTTCTCGTACAGCATTTCCTTTAATTTAGACCAACTTGCTTCATTTAAACGTGAAAGTCGATCTATCTGCTCAATTATGATGACATCCCCTTTTTTAGCATCATTGAGTAATTGAAGTAATTTTGGTCTTTGCAGTGAAGCTCCAGATTCTTGCTCAACATACCAAGCGGCAACACGCATGCCTTTTTGTTCGACAAAATCAGAAAGAATGCCTTTTGCTCTTCCTGCATCCTGCTCACTTGTTGATGCTCTTAAGTATCCAAATATGTACATAATGCCCTTTCTATGACGTTTAAGTTATGACTTTATAGGGTGTGTCATTTATATTATGACATATATTGTTTTATTGCCAAAAATGACCGGTGTCATTTTGGTATACTTAAGTGGCACAGCTAATTTTCATAACAGGAAGCTTATTCATTGCAGCAATGGATAGGGGTGGTACTATCTAATCATTGC
>NZ_JBQKUM010000037.1:0-50837 GCF_054968605.1 Pseudoalteromonas sp. G5_S1_14_S5
GGGGTCAATATAACGTCATCAATATTTCGTACGATGTCAGTTTTATCGAAAGCCGAAAGTAAGGTACTTTTAATCTCAGCTTGTAGGGTGTCGATGGCTCCTGGTTGCTGTAGATCATCGAAGGTTTTGTTACTAAACAGCTTAAGTAATGCGTTCTGCACCATGGGCATATAATCATCGATATTTTTTATGCGTCCCAGACGACGTGTTTCTATGGCAAGTTCTAGCATCACAAAGTGGGTTTGTTTTTTTCCTTTGATGGTTAAAACGACCTTTTCGAGTGGGTGAAAACTGGGTCCACTTTGGGCTGACTCATTGGATGCTAGGAACGCTAATGGAGAGGTTTCTAAAAAGTCATTGATCCCAGTTCCCGACGGACTGGATTCTGCGCTTTTCTTTAGATACCAAACTCCCCCAATGACTGTCGTCGCTGAAACGAGGGCACTGGTGATGATCATGGCGATAAACAGCGTGATCATTTGTTGTTTTGTCATAACCTTTTTCCTCGATGGTTAATTAGGCTTGAGTGTTCAGCCAGTGTTCTGAGTAGTTCGCTGTTGTACCGGATTGCAATGGCTGAGCTTCTCGTGCGGCAAGAATGGTGATTTCATCTGATTCTGGTGTGTGGTGTGAGCGTTCATGACCTTGTTCTGAACCGACGTTCACATCGACATGGACGAAGTTTTGCTCTTGCAGTTCAGCACGTAAACGTTCTGATTCTTGTATTAGTGCTTCGCGTGTTACCGCGTTAGTGGCGTTGATTTGCACGCTCAAACGATCACCTTCAACCCGAACTAATAAATCGAGTTTGCCGAGTTCGGGCGGGTCGAGACGGATTTTTGCTTCTTGCAAGTTTTGTTGCGCTTGTACTGTCACGCGGTCTTGTAGCACTTGCAACATTTGCTCACCCCACTTACCGGAACCGGTATCCACGCGAACGGCGGCCCACTCAACACTTTGAGTTGCAGCAAGTTGTGAGGCTGAATTGGAATGTTGCGTCGCCGGTATTTGCGATAGCATGTTGCCTGCTGATATTAGATCGTGAGTGGGTAGGCTTAGCGACGGTTGCAAATCATAAGTAGAAACTTTAAGTGAGAGTAGTGTGTTCGTTTGAATACCACTTTGGTTGTCTTGTGCAGGGACAGTCGTTACAGGCATGAAAGTTTGCGCTTGCGTGCCTAGGTTCATTGAGGGGGCTGTATTACCGAATAAAAGTTCATCAGAGCTGTCCTCCGTATTGAGCTCAATTGAGCTGACGTCAGATTGCTCCGCTTCCGAGGATGAGACTGGCGTATGTAAGCGAAATCCAGCATTGGTTGGCTTCTGTTGGGTGACCGTGACTGGTTTTGCTGGCGATAAAGAAGGTGAATACGCAGATATTGAGTTAGTGACCATCATTGCGCTAGCTCCATTGTCATCGCGAGTTGATATGTCATGGCACGTTCTTGTTGGTCGTTGACCATGCTCATTGTTTGCTGTAGTTCGCTGGTGGCTTTTGCAAGCACTGCAAATGCAGCGGCATGCACGGCTTTTGCTCGCTGGATTTCCGGTGCGAGTTTCGGATCTTTCAAAAATGGCTTATGGCTGATCAGCAGTTCACGTAACTGCAAATCGTAGCGATTAAGCGCTTGCCAATCGGCTGTATTGGTCGCAACTTGGATCCGTTTTGATAAGTGGCGAAATCGATCCGGCGACACTTTATGCTTGCTGTCCAAAATTCATCCATCCTTCTCGAATGTTGCCCATTACGCGCTCAACGTTGTCTAAACGCAGGGCGTTATTTTGTACACTGGTGTGGTACAGCTCAGCTTGGCAAAAATCATAAAGTTGGCGTAAGTTTTCCGCTACTTCACCACCATTTTCCTCATCTAAGGCACTGGTGAGGCCAATGAGAATGTTCATGCATTTATTAATACCAGCGCCTTTTTCTGCGAGACGGTTAGCCGCAAGGTGGCCGCGTACTCGTTCGACTTCATCAAGTAGGCCATCAATGAGCATCACCACAAGTTGGTGCGGATTAGCTGAGGCGGCTTGTGCATCAAGATCAACCTGCTGGTATGAGTCATAGCCAGAATCCATGAGCATAAATATTTCTCCGTTAGAGTTAACCAAACATCGACATGGTTTGATTCATTTGATTCATTAAGGTATTCATTTGAGTAAATTGCTTGAGGTAGCGGTCGTAAGACATCTCGTATTTTCGTTCAAGCGTTGCTTGCTTATCTTCAACACGATCTAAGTTGGATTGCAGTGCCTCTTTACGCGAATTAAACGTACCTGTTGAGTATTTTAGAAAGGGGTCCATCATGTCATCTAATGAGTCTAATAAAGCGCCTTCACCGTTAAACATTGCTTCTATTGCTGCGCTATTATTTTGCTGAGCAGCATCGAACTTTTCTTGGTCTATGACCATTTTTCCCGAGCGATCGAGGGTGATACCGACTTCACTGAGTCGCATTTCGCCATGCTCTCCGCGCACTAAACTGGTTAGTTGGCTCTCAATTGAGCGTAGAGTTGGGTCACTGGCTAATGCCCCTCGGGCTTTAGTTTCGCTCCCAATTTGAGTATGTTCATCGAGGGTTGAAACGAGCGTGTTGTAGGCTTCAATAAATTGGTCAATTTGTTCTTTTGTGCCTTCCGTATCGGTACCGATCCCGAGAGAAATGGGGGTATCTCCCGTTGATTGAGCCTTATTCACAGTGATGTCAACGCCTTCAATCACACCTTCAAAGGTATTACTTGAATTGGTGAGCTTCAGGCCGCTACTTTCTGCACCTAGCCAGATCACTGCGTCTTGTGGCTTGCTTATTTCTGTTGTATTGCTAAACGCGTTTTCAAACCAGTTCTCTCCTGTACCTGAAGCATTCACGTTGATGGTATTTGCTGTGCCAGTTTCAGTACTCGATAGCATAAAGTGCGTTTGACCATTTGAGCGCACTAAGGTGGCATTAACCCCGGGGTTGTTGGGATTATTGTTGATGGTGGTGACTAAATCGGTCATGGTGGCTTTTCCGTCGCCATCGTTATCAATGGAAGATAAGTCCAGCGTCATCGTTTCGCCGTCAATGGTGACTTCTAATACGCCTGTGGTTGGCACTTCTGTTGTAGCATCCAAGCTTGCAGGCATCCCCGTAGAGATTTGATGTGACGTCGCAACTTGTTCGACAAAAATCTGATAGTTACCTGATATCGCATTAGCATCAGTGTTTGCCGTGAAGTAGCCATCTTGAGAGAGTGTTGCCGAGTTTTTAATGATGCTATTGGTGTTACTGTTGATGTCATTTATTGCAGTACGGAAATCACGTAGTGCGTTTTCCACTTTTCCAAGTGCAGTAAGTTGAGCTTGGTATTTGTCTGCTTGCAATTGGTAGCGCTGTTGAAACGGCTGTACATCGTACGTGGCCAACTGGGTTGCCATGGTTATTGGATCTAATGAACTCATCAGGTCACTCCCTCTCTCATTTATATTTGGCGTATTTATGCCGTCAACTAATCTCTAGAAGCAAGAACTGAGCCTGATACTTAAGTTCTTATTTATCAACATTTTATGTTGATCTCCTGAGCTTGGGCGGAAGCGTTTTTTCCACCTTTACCGTTCCTTCTTTCCCCTTAATAAATAGGGAAGGGGTTACTCAATAAAGGCGACCGAATACAAGAGAATATTTAATCGAGACTCGCTAAAAGTGTATTGTTTTACTTTTTTGTGGAGGTTGGCTTTTACGAGTTACTGTTTAAGGGGAGAAGTTATGTAATACCAAAGGTACCGTAGCGAGTGTTTTGGCTTTCAGTCGATTGAGTCACTTAATTAATCAGATTTTTAATAAGCTTTGATGTTCGTCAGCGATGACGATTGATTTTATCTTCAGCATAAATAAAAGCCTCCCTGAATTTAGAGAGGCTTTAACGATGAATCTAACAGTAAAATTAGCGCAGTAGCGACATAGCCATGCCTGGCAACTGGTTCGTTTGAGAGAGCACCGTTGTGCCGGCTTGCATCAGCATTTGGTTCTTCGTCATATTTGAAGACTCTACGGCGAAATCAGCGTCCATGATACGGCCTTTCGCTGCCGATGTATTTTCTACCATGTTACCTAGGTTGGTCATGGTGTGTTCTAGACGGTTGATGCTCGCACCTAAATCAGAACGAACAGCACCCAATTGACCGATAACACCGCCGTCGGCAGCGCTACCAGCACCACCAGTACCTGAGTCAGAGTTGACTGACAGTGCATCCATCATATCTTGAGGAGAGTGACCAGCACCAGCTGCTGTGAAATCAGCCGTTTTTGCATCAGCAGCAAAAGCTTTCAACGCAGCCAAGCCCTTTTTACTTGCGGAGTCTGTACCACCAGGTGCCCCACCAATGGTCATGGTTTCTGCCTGTGATGAGCCAATTTGGAATGTAATACCTGAACTGATTGCACCAGTCGCATCAAGCAGGTTATTGCCACCAAAGCTGGTGTTGGTGATGATGTTTTCTAGCTCTGTACCTAGGGCTTGGAACTCAGAAGATAGAGACGCCAGGTCAGCGTCTGAGTTTGTGCCATTGGCCGCTTGCGTAGCAAGGTCGTTCATTCGGTAAGCGATGTTGGTCATTTCGTCCATCGCACCTTCGGCTGTTTGCATCATTGAGATGCCGTCTTGTGCATTACGCATAGCGACACTCATCCCGCGAGTTTGTGCTTCTAGGCGGTTAGCAATTTGTAGGCCCGCAGCATCATCGGCCGCTGAGTTAATACGTAGACCCGTACTTAAACGCTCCATGGAAGTATTTAATAGGTCATTAGTTTTGGTGATGTTGTTTTGTGTAACTAGCGAAGCGTAGTTAGTGTGCATTGATAGAGCCATAATCTGTTCTCCTTGATTGTTCAATGTGGGACTATCGCCCCGCTCAATAACTAGAGGCGGTCGGTTAGTTTTAATGATTAATTGGAATATTAAAAATTTTTTCGAAATCGCCTAATTTGATGATTTTTAGTGATATCTATTCCAGAAAATTCGTATTTTAACGCTGCTCAGACATAAAAAAGGGCGAGTACTTATTGCTGAACTCGCCCTTTTTCTTTAGCCCGGTTTAATCATCACCGAACGATTTAAACGACAATGAAGTAGGAATATCACTGAAATAGCCGAAATAATAACTCGCACCAAGTAAGCGGTAACGATTGAGCTCGTTTTGGCTTGCGACTCTACCAGCCATCCAAGCGAACTGATTACGACGTAGGAAGCGTGCGATGGGAAGGAACGCATGCTGATCTTGCTTGTTTTCCATGGTGACAGATAGCTTGATCAGATCGGGTTCAAACTCGGCAATGCGTTCAAAGTGTGTTTGGCTGGTCGCAATTTCAAACCACAAGGCATACGCATTGCCTTTCAGCTGTTCAACTAAAGCAGCAACGCGTTCATGGAGGCACAGAGTTTCATCGGCTTGCAAAGCGGGTACGACATGTTGAAATGCTGCCTTGTGGAATTGAATCGTCTGATTCAAAAAGTGACGCCCTGCTTGCCATAGTAAGGCGTCGACCCGGATAGGCACCACGACATTGCTGATAAGGTCCGAATGAAAGGTATCGAGCTGGAACTGAGTTTGACGCAGGGCTAAAAACAAGCTGTATAAATCTAAGCAATATTGCATTTGCTCAGACAGTTTAAACTGATAAACACTCTGCTCGCCACGCACACCAAAGCGCAAGGTAAGGTGCTGGTATTCCACCTCACCGGTTTTTGTTTTACGGATGGCCTGACAGGCGTGTTGAATGTCTTTGTGTTTGAGCGCATCAAACACCAGTTGGTCGTCGTCTGTGACAATGTGTTGTCGTGCGAGATCGCACAAGTAGTCATACATCGCTTTTGTTGAGATGAGATTAGCCAAGGTTTCCTACTACATTGATCTGTTTATTTTCTGGGATTTCATTATACGACAGTACCGCTAAACCTTGAGTAAAGGTGCGGGCATAACGAGCCAGTAATGGGCGCAGTTGAGGCATGACCAGTAAAATAGGAGGTAAACCTTGTTGCTTCAGTTGCTGGCGAATTAACGGTAAATTTTGTTGGAATTGGTTTAAAACGTTTGGTTCAATCGGGAAGCTATCGAGCATCACAGGCCCTGCGGCTTGGGCTTGCTGCAGCGATGACATCAGCATTTGCTCGAGCTCGTCAGACAATGCATAAACGTTGAGCTCACTCTTCTGCCCAATAACTAAATTAACTAGGGTGCGTTTTAGGGCGCAGCGAATATCCGCAGCAAGCAGAATAGGATCTTTTGTATTGTCTGAAGATTCCAACATAGTATTGGCTATGGTTCGAATGTCTTTTAACGGAACCTGGTCGAGCAACAGTTGACGGTAGACCTTCAGTTGTTGAGCTGGTGTTAATGCGGCCACTAAGGCCTCGGCTAATTTAGGAGCTTGTGCAGAGAGCCGTTGAATCATTGCCTCAACATCATCATGTGTAAATAGTTCAGCTAAGTTGGTTTTTATAATTTTGCTAATATGTGTAGCGATAACGGTGCCATCATCAACCACTTGATACCCCATATTAAGTGCTTTAGCTTTATCTTTATGTTCTATCCATACTGCCGGTAATTGGTAGGCAGGATCACTGCCTAAAATGCCGTCGATTTCACCATAGGTCTCGCCAACGGCAATCGCCATCAAACGTTCTGGTTCAATAAAACCTTGTTCAATCACTTCACCATTGAGAGCAAGGGTGTATTGATTGGGTTTTAGACTGAGGTTGTCGCGGATACGCACTTCTGGTAGTAGGAACCCAACCTGTTCTGAAAGATTTTTGCGAACGCCACGAATACGCTGTGCCAAGGGGGCACCTTGTTCTTTGTTGACTAAGTGCACTAAGCGGTAGCCTAAAGCGAGAGACAAAGTTTGAACATGAGGAATCATATCCCAAGTGAGTGTGGTCTCTTCTTCTTGCATCGTTTGAGAGAGCGCTTCCACTTGATCCATTTGAGGTGTCTGAACCGACCGTTTACTTTGTCGCCAGCCAGCAAAGGCTAGCGCGGCGGCGAAACTAAAAAAGGCCAAATGCGGCATACCAGGCACGATACCAATTACGATCATAATACCTGCAACAGTAAATAAGGTTGCAGGTGTTGCTAGTAGCTGTCTGTGCATGGTTTCTGACATGCCATTGTCGCTATCATTGATGCGGGTCACGATGATCGCGGCGGCTGTTGCCAATAGTAGCGATGGAATTTGCGCGACTAAGCCATCACCAATGGTGAGCAACGCATAGGTTTTGAAAGCTTCTGAAGCGGGCAACCCATACTCGAATACACCAATGCTGATACCACCAATGATGTTGATAAATAAGATCAATAGCCCTGCGACGGCGTCGCCACGAACAAATTTAGAAGCACCATCCATGGAACCATGGAAATCGGCTTCATTGGCGACTTCCTTACGACGTAAGCGGGCGCTTTCTTGGTCAATTAAACCAGCATTGAGATCGGCATCGATCGCCATTTGTTTGCCCGGTAAGGCGTCCAAGGTAAAGCGAGCCGATACTTCCGAAATTCGCTCACCACCTTTAGTGATGACGACAAAGTTAATGATCATCAAAATGATGAAGACCACCATACCGACGACATAATTCCCACCGATGACGACTTCACCAAAAGCTTGAATGACTTTACCTGCCGCATCGCCGCCATTGTGACCTTCGAGTAAGACGATTCGGGTTGAAGCAACGTTCAGCGTCAGCCTGAGTAATGTGGCTACCAACAAAATAGTGGGGAAGACCGAAAAGTCTAGCGGTCGCTTCGCTGTGGTACTGACCAATAATACTAAAATCGCTAACACGATGTTGAAGGTAAACAGCGCATCCAAGAGTAGTGGTGGCAATGGCAAAATCACCATGGCTAAAACCATGAGTAAGACGATTGGAATGCCAATGTAGCCTTTGGTGGAGGTATGAAGTTGTTTTAACCAGCTAAACATGTTGTCGTGTCCTTGGGTAAACGCGGTTGATCAGTGTTGTAAGTGTTTTGGAATTGAAAAGTGAGGCAAAGGTGTCGGTTCTTGTCCTTGCCCTTTACGAAAGGCTTTCAATTGCAAAACGTAAGTCAGAATATGAGCTACTGCGACATAAAGTTGATTTGGGATCGCTTGCTCAATGGCTGTGGTGTGATAAATCGAACGCGTCAGTGGAGGAGCGTTGATGATCTCGATGTCATTATCTCTGGCAATACGTTGAATATGCATCGCCGTCTCATCTACTCCTTTCGCGACGAGAAAGGGAGCGTCTGAGATGGAAGGATCGTACTTTAATGCAACGGCATAGTGAGTTGGGTTCGTGACAATCACATCGGCTGTTGGCACCATCTTGTCAATTTTACGACGTGCGAACTGTTGCTGAATTTGTCTAATACGCTGCTTGACCTCAGGACGACCCTCGTTATTTTTGTATTCCTCTTTAATCTCTTGTTTGGTCATTTTGAGCTCTTTAAGGTGCTCCCAACGCTGATAAGGAATGTCAATGACGCCAAACAGCAATAAGGCAACTCCCATAAGCAAGACACCTTCGAACAAGATCGACATGATTAAAGTAACCCCTTGGTTTAGCGGTAAAGTTTGCATTCCAAGTAGAGACTGAAGATGATTGTCGAGATAGCCATACAGGATTCCGAAAATGACCAGAACTTTAACGGTAGACTTGATCAACTCGACAATCGACCGAGTTGAGAAAATACGTTTAATGCCTGAAATGGGGTTTATTTTACTGAATTTGGGCATGATATTGGCTGGTCGGAATATCCATCCTCCCAGGGCCATAGTACTGCCAAATGTCACGATGATAATGACAATGAACAGTGGTAGCAGCATCTCAATGATGACTGCTAAGCTTTGACCGATATGCTCTACAAGTCGGCTTGGGTTTTCCAAATCAGCTTTGGTCAGGGACATGTTGTAACGAAAGATTCCCGACATACTTTCCCAGATCGCACTTAATTGTGACTGAAAAAATAAAGCGACGGCTAAAAAAATAGCGGCGGTTGTGAAGTCTTTAGCTCGTGGTATCTGCCCTTCTTGGCGGGCTTTTTTTACTTTTTGAGGAGAGGCTTTTTCCGTTTTATCCTGTGATGATTGCTGGCTCATGCGCCCCCCAACATAAAGTTGTTTAAGTAGCGGATAGTGTCATGAACCAAAGCTGTGTAGCGGCTAGGCACGCCAGAAATGGAAATTAATACGCTGAAAAGGCCCAGTAGCATGGTCATAGGAAACCCAAGCGCGTAGACATTTAGAGAAGGAGCGGCGCGATTCATAACGCCAAAGCTCACGTTCGCTAGTAGCATAGAGACGATAGCTGGTAGCGCTAGCGCCAATGCAGAGGCGAACATCCAACCGAAAATACCGAGCACCCCTTTGAGGGAGAGCATAGTGAGCCCTGAGCCAACGGGCCAAAAGACAAAGCTTTGGATAATAATATCAATAACTAATAAGTGACCTTCTAGAGCAAGAAACAATAACGTCGAGAAGATCAAAAAAATACGGCCAAGTATGGCGACAGAAAGGCCGTTGACTGGATCATTCATCATTGCCATACCTAAGCCCATTTGTAGGGAAACGATTTGACCCAGCATGGTAAATACATTGAATAGCATATGAAGGATGAGGCCAAATACCAGTCCCCAGATCGCTTGCTCGAAGGCTAAGAAGAGTGAGGTTAGAGAAAAAAGTTCAACTTCTGGCATCGCAGGCATGAGAGGGGCGGTAATGACGACGATAGAAAGTGCGAGTAAGCTACGAACCCAAACCGGAATGAGCGCATCACCGAAAAAAGGCATAGAGATAAATACGGCTCCAATGCGGAAAAATGGCCACCAAAATTGACCAAGAATCATGGATAGCTCCGCAAACGTGAGCGCCATTAACCTATCATCCCAGGAATGTTATGAAAGAGGTAATCGAACAGGTCCATAATTTTACGTAGCATCCAGTGCCCTGCGAAAATCACCATCAGCAGTGTAACGAGCAGTCGTGGCAAGAAGCTTAAAGTTTGTTCGTTAATTTGGGTTGCGGCTTGAAATACTGCAATACACAAACCAACAATCAGGCCAGGCACAACCAACACGGCCACCATTAAGATGATTAGCCATATTGCGTCAGAAAATAGCGAGACAGTTAACTCCGGTGTCATAGTATATTTCTATCCCCCAAAGCTCGCTGACAAGGTGCCTACTGTCATTGCCCAACCATCGACAAGAACAAAAATAACTAATTTAAAAGGCAGGGATATGATCAAGGGAGATAGCATCATCATCCCCATCGCCATCAACACACTGGCGACGACAAGATCGATGATCAGGAAGGGTATGAACAGCATAAAACCAATTTGAAATGCTGTCTTAAGTTCACTAATGACGAACGCTGGGAGGACAACAGCAAATGAAATATCTGCAACATCTTGATTAACCGGTTCATTCGCAATACGCAGCATTTGCTCTAAAGAGCTTTGATGTGTTTGCGCTAGCATAAAATCTCTAACCGGCTGTTCAGCAACTGAAAAAGCCTGAATTAAAGTGATTTCACCGTTATCGTATGGCTTGAACGCATGCTCGTAGATATCCGTCCAAACTGGACGCATAATCAGAAGGCTTAGTGTCAGGGCAATACCGATTAACACTCGATTAGGAGGACTTTGTTGCAGGCCCAATGCTTGGCGTAAAATGGCTAATACGACAATGATGCGTGTAAAGCTGGTGGCCATCAGAATGAACGCCGGCAAGAAACTGAGAGCGGTCATCAGCAATAATATTTGCAGTTTTACACTGTATTCTTGTTGGGTGTCACCATCGGAAACCGACAAAATGGTCAGGCCGTTATCTGCCGCCATTGCCGGAAACGCAAACAGTAGACTAAGTAAAATGAGCGCGCCCATAGGCAGCCTAATTTGGCTGACGTTCTGAACATTCATGGTACAACCCAATTTGACTCTATCGGCCAACGACATTGAGTGCTGAGTCATAGACATCAATCAGACGAAGTCCATATTTATCATTGATAACAACGACTTCTGCTTGCCCCATAAGAGAGCCATTCACTTTCACATCCAAAGGTTCGCCGTTAAGTTTATCCAACTCAATAACGGTACCTTCACCCGCTTTCATCAAATCACCCAGCGGGATTTCTTTACTTGCAACTTCCAGAGTTACTGTCACAGGGATATGTTTAAAAAAACTTAAATCGCGTTCTGCGGTTTGCTCTACTTTGAGTTGAGTGTCTGCGTCAAAATCATTTAACTGAAAATCATCAAAGTCTAATTCATCGGCGTCGAATGCTTTGTTCTCGTGCGCTTCGCTCATCGCTGAGATTCCTTATCTGGGTTAAAAATCAAAACAAGCTGGCCGTCTTGTTCGGCAATGCGACCAGTGAAAAGAGGATGTGGACCGATACTGACAGGCACGGTGTTTAGCAGTTCTATGGGTAAAATATCGTCTGGTTGTAACTTAACGACATCACATAAAGTCATTGTCTTTTTGCTGAGTACAGCATTGAGACGAACAGGGGTTGACTCTAGAGAGCGACAAAATGGTTGGAAAAGGTCCTTAGCTTTTTGCAACTCCAACTGCTCAATCATGGTTTGAATCATTGTGTTGTCGATTTTTAGATGAATAACACCTTGGTAATCTTCTAATGTAATTGAGAGTTCTGCGTGCAACCCAATGCCGCAAGGTGCTTCATAGTCACAGGATTGCCACATTTCTTGAGGAGCGAGCCAATTAGCGATAATACGGCTGATCCTTTCTTGTAAGCGTAAATCACTCGCCGTCAATAATGGGGTAGGACGTTCTGAATTGGCGCCATAAAAACGGTCAGCTAAGCGGCTGAGAGTTTCGACATTGCTATGGATATAAAGTGTTCCCCCATCTCGGTGTCGATAGGTAGAAGTCTGCGTTTTATCCAGTGATGTTGTACAAAATCGATACAGGTCTAAAGAGGTTAAGCGAGTCTCAATTTTGTTTGAGTTCAGCCATGCTTGCAATTCATCTGTAAGGTTAGAGCACGACTCTAAAATCAATTTTTTGAGCTTTTTTCGAATAATATGGATTGGTTTGCCTAACAACTCAACATCAAGCGATTTTATATGTGAGATTGATTCAGTGACACTGTTTTTCATTTGTATTTTACCGTGCCTTGACATAAGAGAAAATCAAGATTTAATTTTTTATAGGATACACATAAATTTTTCTAACCTTTTAGCTTTAGTTTTTAATATTGTGACTTTCGTTCATATGTTGATTGTAAAGGATGTTCTGGCACTTTTAATATGAAATTTAATTCGTTAATTTTATCTATTGTTCCCCTTGTTAATAATTCAATTATTGAACAGGGTTCATTTGACCTAAATGGTTCTGGTTATTCTTTATTAGAATTTTTTTCTTATTGTTTAAGCTTAATTTTTCTTTTTTCAGTTTGTATATATGAGAGCTTTTAATGATATGGTGCATATTCGATGATGACTAGCTTTTGGCGAGTTAGACGACCGTTCAGGTATGGTTGTTTTATGGTATTAACTCCATGAAAGGCTATGTATTAAGGTTGTTGATTTTAAGTTGCTTTTTATCCATTAATGCAGCGTTAGCTATAGAGGATCTAAAGATTCCTATGGACCTTTCTACTTGGTCATATAAAGGTGAAAAGTTTGAGTGTAACTTGAATCATTCGGATGTTCCGCAGGGGAAGTTTTATTTCCGCTCGGAAGCTGGAGGGCGGAACTTATTTTTTGTTGATGTTAAAGATAGCAAGTGGAATAAGGTACTGCTTGAGGGTAAGAGCCCGCCATGGGAAAAGAAAGTTGTCATAAAAGAGAAAGCATCATATTCATCGACAAGGAAAAATCATCGGATTATCTTTTCTGAAGGTGTCAACTCTCTTATTGAAGATATTAAGTCAGGTAGCTGGATTCAATTATCATTCAGTGGAAATGAATCTTATGTTACTAAGCGTATAACATTACCGACCATTCAGATTCAACAGGCGTTAACTTTCTATCAACAATGCCGTGAAAATTTACCAAAGTTTTCATTTACTCAAGCTCGTGATCAAAACATTTATTTTCAGCTTGGCCAAACGACACTAGAACCTTCTCAGGAAAGCATAATTGCTGATCTATATCGTTATGTTGAAGTTGATGATCGTGTTGCCGCTATTCTGATTGATGGCCATACAGACAATGTCGGGTCTAAGTTTACAAACTTAAATATATCGCGCCAACGAGCTGAGGAAGTCGCTGAGGCTCTGATTCATTTTGGTATAGATCGTAACATCATTCAAATCAGAGCTCATGGCGACCGATATCCTATTGCCAGCAATGCTACTCCTGTAGGGCAAGCGAAAAACAGACGGGTTAGGCTAAGGCTGGTAAGAGACAATGAACGTATTACTGACATAGAGAAATCGGAAGTGAAACAACCCTCACCCCTAAAACAAGAGAAGGTACAGGTTCAATGACGATACCAATGGATATTTTGTTGGTTGAGCCCAATGAAAAACTGGCTCAACCCATGCTGGATATACTTGGGCATGCGGGCTATTCGATACGTTACTGCCGTACCGGCCGCAGTGCGCTTTTAGAAGAGCGTGCAGGCATTACTTTGGTTAGCACAAATTTAACCGATATGTGCGCACGTGAGTTTGTTGCATGCCATCAGAAACAAGCGCAGTTGGGGGTTGTGATTGCTGTTGTCGAGCAGGACCAAGGTATGTTAGCCGCTGAAACTATGCAATCGGGTGCGACTGATTATTTACTTCGCCCATTTGAGTCTAACCAGTTACTCACCTTGTTGAGACGAGTCGAAGATCTAGGTAAACCATTAGCGAATATAGTGACTGAGTCATGGCGGAGTAAACAAGTGCTTCAATTAGCACACCGAGCGGCGCGCACTAATGCGAGCGTACTGATCACTGGGGAGTCCGGTACCGGAAAGGAACTATTGGCACGCTATGTTCATGAGCAATCACCAAAGGCCAATGGTCCTTTTGTGGCGGTAAACTGTGCTGCAATTCCAGAGTCTATGTTGGAGGCTGTACTATTTGGTCATGTGAAAGGGGCATTCACAGGGGCCGTTAATTCTCAACATGGGAAGTTTGAAGAAGCGAATAATGGCACGATTCTTTTGGATGAAATAGGGGAGATGTCTCCTTCGGTACAAGCCAAAATATTACGAGTCTTACAAGAGCGTGAAGTGGAGAGAGTGGGTAGCCATAAGTCGATTCAACTTGATATACGAGTGATCGCGGCAACGAACAAAGACTTACGAGAGGAAGTTCAAAAAGGTACTTTTCGCGAAGACCTTTACTATCGTTTAGATGTTTTACCTTTACACTGGCCGTCGTTACGTGAACGAGAAGAGGATATTCTTCCAATCGCCCAATTCTTTATTGGGAAATACCAAGATGGCAGTCGTTGCCATTTATCACAAGATGCTATGTCTGCACTTTGCCAATACAAGTGGCCAGGAAACATTCGCGAACTCGAAAATGTTATTCAACGAGCCCTCGTGATGCGTCACGGCGATTATATTACTTCGAGTGACTTGATGTTACCGATGGAATCCTCGACATCAGAGCTCTCTTTAGAGCCTGCGCCAAGCTTTAGTCACATAGAAGCTAAAAAGCATGCTGAATTTCAATTCATACTCGAAAAATTACGTCAGTTTGGTGGAAACCGAACTAAAACCGCTAATGCCTTGGGTGTATCGACACGAGCCCTCCGTTATAAGCTTGCAGCTATGCGTGAGCACGGCATTGATTTGCAGTCAGAGCTCGGCTCGGCTGCCTAAAAGGAGAATAATTGATGGTAAGTCAACCTACAAATGCGGTATCAGCAGAGCAATTAATGTTGTCTAAAATGGAGGCCATGAAAACGCAGGCTCAGCCAACAGAATTTGTCGTGAGTGTAAACCCTTTAGACCAAGAGAACACCACCACCTTGTCTTTTTCAAAAGCGATGACTGGTGTTTTGGATACGGTGAACCAACATCAATCGCTTGCCAGCCAAAAAATGACTGCAGTTGAAACGGGCAAGAGTGATGATTTAGTTGGTGCGATGGTCGCTAGTCAGAAAGCGAGCCTGTCGTTCAATGCTTTGATGCAAGTACGTAACAAAGTTGTGATGTCGTTTGAAGATATAATGAAGATGCCGGTGTAATCAATGTCAGAATTAACCACGCAAGTTGCCGGAAGTCCAGTTGCTCATCCCGAGTCTACATATAAAGGTATGGACGAGGTAACCAGTAAGTTGAAACACTTATGGTCGAGTAGTCAGCGTAACCTTGTGTTATCTGCCGTTTTAGCAGCCATAGTCGCCGCGATTATTGTCGTTGCCCTTTGGAGTTCATCTCAGAGCTTCCGTCCGCTTTATAGCCAACAAGAACGTTTTGATATTGGTGAAATCGTTTCTGTACTAGAAACGGAGGGCATTAGTTACCGCATGCAGGAACAAAACGGACAAGTATTGGTTCCAGAAGGTGAAGTCGCACACATCCGTATGTTGCTCGCTTCAAAAGGTGTTAAAGCTAAATTACCGACTGGGCTGGAATCTTTGAGTGAGGACAGTTCACTGGGTACCAGTCAATTTATTGAGACGGCACGTTATCGACATGGACTAGAGGGTGAGTTAGTTCGCACTATCATGTCACTTAATGCGGTATCAAATGCGAGAGTGCATTTGGCGATACCCCGCCAGACCTTATTTGTTCGTCAAAATACCGAAAATCCGTCTGCTTCAGTTATGTTAGAGCTGAAGCCGGGAAATAATTTAAAAAGTGAGCAAGTTGAAGCAATCATTAACTTGGTTGTCGGTAGTGTAACAGCAATGAAACCTGAGTTTGTTTCAGTTATCGATCAATATGGCCGTTTGTTGAGCGCGGATGTCGCGTCTCCCGAAGCGGGTAAGGTCAATGCAAAGTATCTTGAGTATCAAAAGAGTGTTGAAAAGCAAATCATTCGCCGTGCGGCGGACATGTTAACGCCTATTGTCGGTCCGAGTAATTTCCGCGTTCAAGTTGCAGCTGATATGAACTTTAGCCAAGTAGAGGAAACACAAGAGGTTCTCGATAATGCTCCTGTTGTTCGTAATGAACATACCATACAAAATAGTTCGATCGATCAAATAGCGCTTGGTGTTCCTGGCACGCTGAGTAACCAACCCCCAGTCACCGGCGAGACATCAACGAATGATAGCCAAAATTCTAATGCACGTTCCGAGGTGAATCGTCAATATGCGGTGGGCAGCAGTATTCGCCGTACTCAATATCAACAAGGTCAAATTGAAAAGTTAAGTGTCTCCGTATTACTGAATTCACAGGCTGCACCGGATGGCGTCGCATGGAGTGAAGCGGATAAAACGCAAATCTCAGCCATGATCATGGACGCGGTCGGTATCTCAAATGCACGTGGTGATAGTTTGAGCCTGATGAGCTTCAACTTTACACCAATTGAGATTGATGCACCGCCAGCTCTGCCATGGTGGCAAGATGCGACGGTACAACAGCCACTACGATATGTGATTGGTGGAATGCTTGGCTTAGCGATGATTTTCTTTGTTCTACGTCCACTGACTATGCATCTCACCGGAAAGGATATACCGATTCAAGAGCAGAGTTCGACGGAGCCAAAAATCGAACCGGAATACGACAATTTACAGACTCGTGAAGAGCGCGAACGAGAAGAGCGACTTAACCGAAAATTATTAGAGAAAGGGATTGCCGTCTCATCAGGTTTGGATGTCAACAGTGACATGCTTCCAGCTGCGGATTCTCCTCTTGAGACTCAATTGAAGCATCTACAGCTTATTGCTAATGAAGAGCCAGAGCGTGTAGCCGAAATTCTGAAACAATGGGTAAACATCAATGAACACAACACCGTCGACCTCAAAGCAGACGCTTAGTTATGTAGAACAAACCGCACTTGTGTTGCTGGGGATGGGAGAAGATGCGGCCGCGAAAGTTCTTCAGAGTTTCACCCGGGATGAAACCCAGCGTGTGACACGTGCAATGGCTAAGTTGAATGGCATTAAAAGTGACTCAGCTCGTGGTGTCATCCAGAATTTTTTTGACGATTTTCGTGAGCATAGTGGTATTCGTGGAGCATCAAAAGAGTACTTGTCCAATACGTTACGTAAAGCACTAGGTAACGATTTAGCGAAAGGTTTACTCAACCATTTATACGGTGATGAGATTCGAAATAATATGCAACGCTTACAATGGGTTGAAGCAGAGACGTTAGCGCGTTTCATCTTGAATGAGCACCCGCAAATGCAAGCTATCTTTTTAGCGTATTTACCAGCAGATAGCTCCTCAGCTGTTTTGAAACATCTTCCTCAGGATTACCATGATGAGATCCTTTTCCGTATCGCTCAATTACAAGATATTGATCACCAGGTCGCCAACGATTTACATGAACTGGTAGAACGTTGCATTGATAAAGTATCAGCCAGTCAGAGCACACCATTGTCGGGAGTGAAACAAGCCGCTGACATCATTAACCGCTTTGAAGGCGACCGAGCATCGTTAATGGAGATGCTTAAGTTGCATGATGAAAATGTGGTGAATGAGATCGAAGAAAACATGTTTGATTTCTTGGTATTAGGAAGGCAGCGTGAAGAGACGATGGATATATTGGTTCAACAAGTTCCTCTTGACCTGTGGGCTGTAGCACTTAAGGGAGCCGATATTTCGTTGCAGCAAGCGATAAAGCGCTCTATGCCTCAACGTATGATCAAAGCACTCGAGGATGATATGGAGGTACGTGGAGCCGTGGTTTTGAGTCGGGTTCAGCGTGCTCGTCAAGAGATTATGCAGATGGTACGTGAGTTAGATGAGGCAGATGAAATTCAGTTAGTGCTCTATGAAGAGCCAACCTTGGAGTAAGGGTATGGCAGAAAAAGTTAACAGTACGATGCGATTACCACCCAGTGGCTATCGTCTACACCGTTTTCCTCCTTTGGCACAGCCTGTGAATGTTGAAAGTGATCTCACAATGGATAGTCAGAGTTGGCAAAATACTCAGGCTGATGTTCAAGAGCAACTAGAGGCGGGCTTTCAACAAGGCTTACAACAAGGTCATGATGAAGGTTTACGTCAAGGTACTGAACAGGGGAAACAGCAAGGCCTACTTGACGGACAAAAAGAGGGTTTTCAGAAGGGATTTGTCTCTGGAGAGCACTCTGGTAAGCAAGCTTTTGTTGAAGCCGCCAAGCCTGTTCATGAATTATTCCAAGCTTTATCTCGTTGGCAAAGTGAAAAGGAACAGCAACAGCGGCATATGATTTGTGAATTGGTGCAAAAGGTCGCTCAGCAAGTTATTCGCGCTGAATTAACTTTGATGCCACAGCAGATTTTGGCGTTGGTAGACGAAACTCTATCGGCAATGCCAAGCAAAGCAGAGTCGGTGGTTGTGCACCTAAACCCGCAAGATCTCGATCGAATTGTACAAATCAATACCGATCTACCGGCGGCTTGGAAATTGGTGGCGAATGTGGAATTACCCATTGGTGGCTGCCAGCTCGTGACTGAAGATGCGGAAGCTGATGCAAGTTGTGATTCTAGACTACAAGCTTGTATGGATAACGTGAAACAGCATTTGCTTGATGAAGTGACCTTGCCACAGGTAGATGTAGCGAATGAGTAGCTATTTGAATCACGATTTACTCAATGAACGCTTGAGTGATGCATTAGCTTCTCTCGACTCTGTTCCTGTGGCGAAAGTAACGGGTAGGTTGATCAAAGTTAACGGTTTGATGTTACAAGCTGTAGGTTGCCGATTTAAGTTAGAGCAACGTTGCTTAATTGAAACCGCAGAAGGCGATTTAATCGAAGCGCAAGTCGTTGGTTTTGAACATACGGTCGCGTACTTAATGCCAATTCGTCGCTTAGGAGGGTTGTTTGCAGGGGCAAAAGTTATTCCGCTTGAAGGTGACAGTACAATACAACTAAGTTCACACTGGTTGGGTCGAGTTGTTAATGGTTTAGGGGAGCCTTTCGATGATGGTGCACCACTGAAAGGTGGTGATCGCGTCTCTCTTGAGGCTAGACCTATAAATCCACTCAAACGTCGCCCAGTCGACACCCCACTCGATGTTGGTGTTCGTGCCATTAACGGTTTACTGACTGTAGGTAAGGGACAGCGCATTGGTTTGATGGCCGGTAGTGGTGTGGGTAAAAGTGTTTTAATGGGCATGATCACCCAAAATACTCAAGCCGATGTGATTGTTGTTGGTTTGATTGGCGAGCGAGGTCGAGAAGTTAGAGAGTTTATTGAACGCAATTTGACCCCTGAAGCGCGAAAAAAGGCAGTCATTATTGCAGCACCAGCCGATGAATCGCCTTTGATGCGTTTGCGTGCGACTTTACTTTGTCATCGTGTAGCCGAATATTTTCGTGATCACGGTAAGGACGTATTATTACTGATGGATTCACTGACGCGTTATGCTATGGCGCAGCGTGAGATAGCTTTGTCATTGGGCGAGCCTCCAGCATCACGAGGTTACCCACCTTCGGTATTTAGTGTTCTCCCGCAATTGTTAGAGCGTGCTGGCAATAGTGACAACCCTGATGGAAGCTTAACGGCAATCTATACAGTACTGGCTGAAGGGGATGATCAGCAAGACCCTGTTGTTGATTCAGCTCGAGCTATTCTTGATGGGCATGTGGTATTGTCTCGTCAATTAGCCGAGCAAGGTCATTATCCTGCGATCGACATTAATGCTTCTATTAGTCGTTGTATGAATGCTTGTACCCATGAAGCGCACAGCCAGCTTGCTAATAACTTTCGTCAGCTTTACTCCAACTACTTACAAGTCAAAGAATTGTTACCATTAGGGGGGTATCAGCCGGGACAGGACTCCGAGCTAGATCTATCTGTATCTATGTATCCACACCTTCGATCGTACTTACAGCAATCGGCTAGTGAGCCTGTCGACTACTCAACCAGTTTGAGTGCTCTGACCCAAATTTTTAATAGCGATCAATCATGAGGTAAGCTTTGGAATCGAAGTTAAAAGCTGTTGGCAAGCTTTGCCAAGTGGAAGAAAAGCAAAGAGATAGGGTTTGTCAGCAGCTTGATGTCATGCGTTTGCGCCATTCTCATTTAACCTTGCAGTTAGAGCAGCTGTCGGCGCTGAAAGCTAATGTTGGGCAATCGGCAATCACTACTTCTGATCTTAATAGTGCTAGCTTAATGAACTTAAATCGTGTCGATCAGATGCTACAAAAGATGTTATATCATCATGAGCAGGAGCAGGCTGTGATGTTGGCTGAGTGTGCATCGATACAAAAGCAGCTAGAATCCAAGCATGCTCGTGTTAAAGGGTTAGAAAACGTTCTTGAGCGCTGGCGCAATAAGCAAAATTATCAGAAAGCACAACAAGAGCAAAAATTAGTAGAAGATATTATCAATTCACGAGTTAAGCGAAGAAGCTTATAGCCTTTCCCCTCAAATTGAACTCATTAGTGGTCACCCCCTATTGTTATATGAACGTCTGGTAAATGGTTGACCTAGGTCCACGATAGCTCAACTTATGTATCACTATCATAGATTAAGTTTTCTTTCCTGCATTTATTAACAGTTCACTCTTTAAGTTTTACTTGTGATTCTTGATCAAATATTAAGCAATTTAATTTTCTCAGCCTTGATTTGTTTGATTTTTCTACAAATATTGACGAGCCAATTGTGTTTCATGTCAATGATTCACAGGGCTAATGGTTTATTGTCTCAACGATGTCGTTGGGATGCTAAAGGAATAGAGTAGATGCATCAAAATAAAATCAAATTAAAGGGTATGGTTTCATTGTCTGCCGTGGCTGTTGCGATAACATTTTCGCTGTCAGCGCATGCGGTTCCTCTGACGGGGTTCGACGAGTCTCACTTACCGACCAAACACATCGTCAAATTTAGAGAAGACGCGTCCAGTGCTTCCGAGTTAGGTAGAAACTCATTCTGGGGTCCCCGCATCGTGCAAGAGTCGGTTCTAGATCAGCTCAAAGCGCGCAAAGTAGAGAAGCTAGGTAACCGTGCGATTTACAGTGTCGAGATGGAAGACTCGGAGCTGGGAAAACTGCGTAACCGTAGTGATGTGGAATACGTGGAAATTGACCCGCCGCGTTACCTGTTAAGTGAGACTATCCCTTGGGGCTACGAGGCGGTGAATGCTCAGCGCCTGGATGACTCAAGTGCCGGTAACCGCACGGTGTGTATCATAGATTCGGGGTATGATCTGGCGCATAACGATCTCAGTGGTAACCGCGTATCGGGTACAAACGATAGCGGTACCGGTGCTTGGAGTATTCCGGGGAATAACAACGCTCACGGTACGCACGTTGCAGGAACCATCGCCGCGATTTCTAATACGGAAGGCATTAAAGGTGTTTTGCCCAACCAAAAGGTGAATTTGCATATTGTTAAGGTATTCAATGAAGCGGGTTGGGGCTACTCATCGAGTTTGGTAAAAGCGGTACAAACGTGTGCTGACAACGGCGCGAACGTGGTCAACATGAGCCTCGGTGGTAGCCAATCGAGTGTGACAGAGAAAAATGCGTTGCAAACTATCTCTAATCAAGGTGTGCTGTTGATCGCGGCTGCAGGTAACAGTGGTAACACAGAACATAGCTACCCAGCGTCTTACGATTCGGTAATGTCAGTTGCAGCGGTGGATGACAAAGGTGATCACGCGGCGTTCTCTCAAGCGACCGACCAAGTTGAAATTGCAGGTCCGGGGGTAGCGATTTTGTCTACGGTGACGGTGGGCGAGGGTAAGCTGTCAGACATTCGCTTGAACGGTGTCAGCCAGTTTGAACGTGGCATTGTGCCTCATAATCGTTTGACCCAAGCGGGAGGCCGTTATGGGGCAGATCCTGTTGTTGGTTCTATTACGGCGACACTAGCAAGCTGTGACGTAGAAGGTAGCCGCTTTAGTTGTGGCGATATGTCGGGCAAGATCTGTTTGACTGAACGTGTGGGTAACCAATCATCAAGCAGCTACCCAGAAATTGATGCCGTTCAAGCGTGTTATAACGCAGGCGCGAGTGCGGCGATTGTGTATAGTAACTCCGATTTACCGGGCTTGCAGAATCCTTTCCTTGTCGATCAAAACAACGAGGCGCGCATGCTTTCGGTCACGGTGAATCGTGACTTCGGTCAGGAGCTGTTGGGTTACGTTGGTCAAGAAATTACGGTATCGACTACTAAGGGCGAAGACTACGAATACTACAACGGTACTTCGATGGCAACGCCTCACGTAACCGGTGTGGCGGGCTTGGTTTGGAGCTATCATCCAACTTGTACGGCTGCGCAAGTTCGTAGCGCGCTGATCAAAACCGCAACCGACATCGATGTAATGGGCCGTGATAACCGTACGGGTTATGGCCTAGTGAATGCCGACGCAGCCAAGCAATATCTGGATGCTGGCTGTAATGGCCCAGATGGTGGTGGCTCTGGCAATGAGAATGTTTTAGATAACGGTGAGTCGAAATCACCACTGTCTGGCGACCGTCAATCAAGTACGGTATTTGTGTTTGACGTGCCTGCAGACGCAACGCAAGCGACATTCAACATGAGTGGCGGCTCTGGTGATGCAGATCTTTACGTACGCTTTAATGGCACACCAAGTACCAGTAGTTACGACTGTCGTTCATGGGCAAGTGGTAATGGTGAAAGCTGTAACTTGAACGTATCGGGCGCTGGGCAATATGAAGTTTTGGTTTACGGCTACCGCGCTTACTCTGGCGTCTCTCTTGTTGCTACGCATAATGGTTCAAACGATTCATCCGGCGGTGGTTCTGAACCTTCTAGCTATACCAATTCGGATGCCGTTGCTATTCCTGATAATCAAGTGTCTGGCGCAGTGAGTACACTAGATGTATCTCGCTCTGGTGATGCCAGTTCAGTGACTATTGATTTGGATATCACACATACTTACATCGGTGATCTGTATGTCACGCTAACCTCGCCAGAGGGGGGCCAAGTGGTACTGCACGATAATGCTGGTGGCAGCGATAAGGACATCAAAACTCGTCTCCAAGCGGATTTCTCTGGCTTTGAATCGCAAGGCAAATGGGAACTGAAAGCGGTGGACAGTGCTAGAAGAGATACCGGCACCATCAATAGTTGGACTTTGACTTTTGAATAAGGAGTAACGATGAAGAAGTTGACCTTACTTTCTTTGTTTGTCATAGGCGTTAATGCACTATTGGCCATCGGAATGAGCTCAAGCAGCTTGGCTAACAATCAAGGGTTTCCTTTTGTGGATCAACGCCAAGATCAAGCTGAACAGCAACCCGCACGTTACTTCGTTAAGTATTACCAAGGGAGAGAGAGCGAGGTGAGGTCGCTTCTTCGTCATCACAATATTCAAGTGGTTGAATTTCTGGGGGAGCAGCGCGTGTTGACTGTAATCGGTGAAAAGTCGGAAATCGATAAACTTTCCGATTACGATGCAGTGGAATACACCGAGCAAGAGCCGATAAGACAGTTAATGTATCAAAAGGATCATGGCCTGAATTAAGGCGCGTTATTGTGATAATAATTCTCGGCGTGTCTAGAACAAGTTAAATGCATAAATTTTTAACAATAGAGATCAACAGAACCCTACTATTAAAAGGTTACAAACATCATGAAAGAAATGCTGAAAGTCGTTCTATTTGTTGTTGTATTCTTGTTGCCTGGCGTTTCTCACGCTGCGATTGGCAATTATAAAGTCGTTCTTATTCATGGCTTCCAGCCAAGTCAATTACAAACAAAACCTTCACAACCCCAAGTCGCTCTGGAAGGAGCGGAGGTGTGGGAGGATTATTGGCTGCAGTACGCCGATGCTCGTATTGATTGGCCCTCACACGAGCGGATAGAAGGTAAAATTGCCAGCGATTATGTGTGGCCTAAACTTCAAGAGTTATCGAGAGCGGGCACTTGCCAAATGGGGTGTGTTTTTGTGACGCACTCTGCTGGCGATCTGATTGCGCGGTATGTGCTCGATAATCAAGAGAATTGGCTCGTTAACGCGGGTCTGGAACCGCTTAATGTTGTTGCAACGTTTGATTTTGCAGGAGCGGGTGGTGGTTCAGAGCTGGCTGATATTGCCATCAATATTACGGAAGGTGCGGGCTGGGCAAACAGTGCCATGCGCTATGCGATTTCACTTTGGCTAGGGGAAATACCGAGCAAGCGTAACACTGGCGTATTGAACGACCTTAAAGTGTCTAACGCTCGTAAAATCAGCATGTTGTCCGACCATCGTATTCCTAGAATTCGTTTCGTTGGTAATGGCAGTGACTTCCTAAAATCGACGGCGATCTTGCTCCCGGGCAAAGATGATGGTGTCGTTGCCGCTCACTCATCATGTGGGGCGTCAAGATCCGGCTCATTTGATAGCTGTTCAAATCGCCTTGCAATGAATGGCAAGGTGGGTGTTCAGAGTAAAGGTGTGACGAGTTTTATGCCCAATCACTATCCTTTGATTATGGGCGATCATTATAGCCACAGTGAGGTGATTGGGACGCAACATAAAGGCAGAGTGACGTCCGCGAATGCATCAATCACACTAACAGATGGTCGTTCGGTTAGTGTGGATACATACCAGCAAGATGGTTGGTTTGGCGCTCAATACATTTATGTGCGAGGTTCTCAGCAAGATACGCTTTCTGAGATTGCCGCGGGACTGTAATGACGGCGAGCTGATTTTTATGCTCCGATGTTTGGTTTACAGTCGATGAGTTGGTTATTTTTATAAGGCCTCTCTTTTTGACAAGAATGTTTGGTAAGTTTTTGTTCTAAAATCAAACATTCTTGGAAATTGATCGAGATTTATGTCAGCTAGGGTACCCCTTTATCGATTACGATGGATATAAGCCAAGCCATGATTCACTTTCTCATTATGGATTCTAAAGAGGGTTCAGAGGTTTAATATGGAAAACACAATATGGCGAGTAGCAGCTTTAACTATAATCCTGGTTATTATTACTGTTGTTTTAACCCGCTTTGCCGACGAGGATTCTACTGTGCCTTCATCTGTCGTCGCGCAGCCGATAGTACTCAATCCGCCCACCGCTTCAATCCTTGAGCAAACCGGCGGGAAGTCGACGTTAGTCTCGGATAATCCAACGCTTATCCCAATGAGCGAGGAGGTGACACCTGCTCAATCACTGGCACTCATTACGCAACGGCACCAGCAGGTTTTACAGTTCCCCCCATACTCTCGACCTATCATTGATGAAAATAGTCCGTATCTACATTGGAATCATTTCGAGGAGGTCTCTGTTCCCGTTTTGGATGGCCAACACAGTGCCGCGCTGAGCTTAAAGCAGTATCGTTATTTCTATCCCGACGAAATTGAAGTCGGCTTAAAGACCTCTCTTGAAGTCGTGACAGCTTCATTAGATATTGAGGATGTCATCAATCAAAAAACACTCGCGACTTTACCCATAGACAATAATGTCTGGAGGATTCGTCCTGATAATGCTTGGCCTGAGGAGTTAAGGTTAGTCGCACGCATCAGTTTTATTGAGGGTGACGATATTATCAGTGCAGACTTACGGATTTATCATTCTGTCGCAAGTGTCGTCAGTGTCGGCGTTGGAATTCCAGACAATACAGATATGGTCGTGCCGCTCACATTACAAATTGATAAATCGGGCATCTATAGAGTGACGAGCAATCTTTATCAATCGGACGGTTCTGCTATCGCGTCACTGGTTTTCAAGCAACACTTGTCGGAAGGCGAGCAAACCATTGAGCTTAAGGCGTTTCATTCATTGCTACCCAAAAGAGAAGTCGATTATACACTGAGTGATATCGTGATCGAGCGTATGTCTGGTTTTCCGGGAGAGAAGGCGCAATATGGCAAAGACTCCAAGGAGCGTTATCACATTGGTACCTTTGACGGGAGGTTGTTGTCAAATGAGCCTTATCAAGCGAGTGATAGGGAAAAACAACAACTTGAATTTCTACAACAAGCCTTCAATTGATGGGCATGGGAGCAGAACCGCTTCACCCAATCCTATTTTTCGCTTGTTTTCTGTTAAGGAGTTCGAAATTCGCTTGTTCGAATCCAATACCAACTCTGAGTTCTGAACCCGCTATGGCTTAATCAAGCTAAACACTAAAGCGCTGACAACGACTACCCTCACCAATAAGACGAATATGCACGACAGATCACTGCGATTAATCCTGTCACTATGGTTCCCAACAGCGACTCTCGCCTAGCTTGGTTAACCATAAAGCTGTATTCATAAATACAGAGATTGTTTGTATTTTTCGGTAAAACCTTATTTATTCGATGAATCTTTCGATTATTCCTAAGTGTAACAATTTGATACATTAGCACTCGTAGTCGGTGAGTTGCATATCAGTTTGATTTATTTAGATTTAACTCAATGACAACCCTAAAGGAGAATGACATGGAAAATCGAGGCTTAGGAAGAGGTTTGAAAATAGAAGAACGACGTCAGTTACTACATAAAGGGCTGAAGGCGGCAGTATTCGGCGTTCCACTGCTGGCTTTAGGCTTAACAATTAATAGCTCAGTTTTGATGACCGATGCCGGTTACAGCTACGTGCATCAAAACAATATTACTGGTGAGTTGGATGTCTTTACCGAGCCCGGTATTCATTTCCGAATGCCATTTTTATCCAAGATAACCCAGTACGATCAGGTGATTACGGTCTCTTTTGGCAACAGTAAAGGGGAAGATTTTTATCAGAGGTTAGATCCGGTGCAGGTGCGTTTTGCTGATACGTACATTGGTAAGATTCCGGTGACATTCCGCTTTAAGCTCAGTAATGACCCGAAGGCAGTGGAAAAGATGCATAAGGAGTTTCGCAACAACAGTAATTTGATCGATGCATTGTTGGTTAAAAATGCGCGTAATGTGACAGTGATTACGGCGACTCAATACACGGGCGAAGAGTTCTTCCAAGGTGGCTTAAACCAATTCAAATCTAAATTGGGCGATCAGCTACGCGAAGGCATTTACCTGACGGAGCGTCGTCAGGTCGAAGTGGAAGAGTTAGATCTTGCGCCGGTCGGGGTCAATCAATCGAACTCGAATCAATTGCAACGAACCAATCAACTGGTTTGGAAGACAGTGCCGGTGGTGGATAACACGGGTCAGCCTATCCGTCAGGACAACCCGTTATCACAATACGGCATTCAAGTAACCCAGGTCACGATTGGTGATCCGCAGCCAGAGAAGCAACTTGATCAGTTACTGGCGGATAAGAAGCGTTTGGTGGCCGACCGTATCCGTGCGATTCAGGAGCAAGAAACATCAAAGGCGCAAGCTGAAACCGAGCAACTCCGCAAAGAGATTCAGCGTACTCGAGAAGTCCAAGACGCGCAGCGAGGCAAAGAGTTAGCGATTATTTCCCAGCAGAAAGAAGTGGAAATAGCTCGTCAAATTGCTGAACGTGAAATTGTCGAAGTCGAGAAGACTAAGCGATTAGCTGAAGTTGAAAAAGAGAAGGAACTGGCAACCGCAGAAGCCAATTTGGCGATTCAAAAGGCCAATGCATTGTCTGCTGAATTTGAAGCAAGAGCGATTCTTGAAAAAGGTCGAGCGGAAGCGGAAGTGTTGAAAGCGAAATATGCCGCGCTAGGCGCCAACCGCGAGGTGTATCTGGCCGAACTGAACCGTGAGGTCGCTAACTCGCTGTATAACAACCTGCAGAACTTCCAGGTTCAAATGCCACAAAACTACATCGGCGGCAGTGATGAAACGGGTTTGAAAACCAACCTCGATGTCATTACAGGCTTCGGAGCGTTGGGGTTAATGGACCAAACCAAGAAGGTTACACAGCAATAAGATCATGGGTGGTCAAAAGCTCTAATTAACCAGATCTCAGGTTCATTAGTGTTAGCAGTATTAATGGTGGTGTGAGCAATATAAAGGAGGGGGGGGGGGAGCAGTATTGATACTCCCATCCCCCCTTTGTCATCTGAAGGTCTAATCACATACCCACGCATTGATCCTGTTCGGTAGAGTGATACCCATCGTAGTAAATAACGGTTCAATCTAGCTTGTTAAAACCTCGATGACCAGTGCCTGATACGGCTTGAGAACCAGGTTGAGCATAGAGCTTGGAGCGTCATGATAATTATTGATCACCACTTGTTTCAAGCCGTATGGGTAGCTTCTCTCTAGACTATTGGCGGTAAAGTTGGCAATGATTAGTAAAGTGGTTTTACCGTTTGAGCGAAGGTAGGCGTAGACGTCACTGTCTTGCGGGTCGAGCAAGGTGTGATTGCCATAAACCACGACGTCTTTATAAGCGTCGCCTTGGCGTACTTTAATCAGCTGGCGATAATAGTGATAAATGGAAGCGCTATCGTTAACGGCTTGTTCTGCGTTGATTTCCATGTAGTTTTCATTCACTGGTAGCCAAGGTGTGCCGGTCGTAAACCCCGCATGTGCTTGGGTGTTCCATTGCACTGGGACACGGGCGTGATCTCGAGAGAAATGATTTAAGTATGCTAGTGCATCATGATTAGAGACGCCGCGATCCATCATTTTTTGATAGTGGAACTTGGCCATAAGATCATTAAACTCTTCGATACTGTTGAAGTGCATATTGGTCATGCCGATCTCTTCACCTTGATAAATGTACGGCGTGCCGCTCATCATGTGTAAAACCGTACCGAGCATTTTGGCACTGATCACGCGATATTCAGCGGAGTCACACCCATAGCGTGATACGGTTCTTGATTGGTCGTGGTTACTCCAATACAAGCTGTTCCACCCTTTTTGAAACAAGTCATCCTGCCAGCGCGACATGATTTCTTTATACTTAATTAAGTCGAAATCTTTTCTGATGGCATTATGTTCTTCACGATCTATGCTGACGTGCTCAAACTGAAAAATCATATTCAGCTCGTTACGTTTGGGGTGAGAGTAGTAACGACCGTCTAGTGTGGTCGTAAAAGGCGTTTCACCGACGGTCAGTACATCGTAATGTTTCAACACTTTATCGTGCATTTCACGCAAATATTGGTGAGCGAGTAAGTTATTTGACCAATGCTCCCAACCGGCGACTCCGGCATCAAAAATGGTGGCATCTGGATAATCAGACGGTTTGCCAATCATATTGATGACGTCCATTCTAAAGCCGCCGACCCCTTTTTTCAGCCAAAAGTGCATCATGTCGTAGACGGCTTCACGCACCTCTGGATTGGCCCAGTTTAGGTCAGGTTGTTTGTTGCTAAACAGATGCAAATAATATTGGCCTGTCGTTTCATCTAGCGTCCACGCTTGGGGTTTGAAGAAAGACTCCCAGTTATTAGGTGCACTGTTATCCTCTTTGGGATCTTTCCAAATATACCAATCTCGTTTTGGGTTATTGATACTGCTCTTTGATTCGATAAACCAGGGGTGTTCATCGGAGGTGTGATTGACCACCAGATCCATGACGATTTTGATATTGCGTTTATCCGCTTCATGAATCAGCGTTTCCATATCGGCCATAGTGCCAAATTCGGGCGCAATTTCGCGATAGTCAGAAATATCATAGCCGTTGTCATCCATCGGAGATTGGTACACTGGGCTGAGCCAAATGACATTGGCACCAAGACCCTGGATGTAATCCAGTTTTTCTACAATGCCTGGGATATCACCGACGCCGTCGCCGTTAGAATCATTAAAACTTCTTGGGTAGATTTGATAAACGACCGCGTCATGCCACCAACGCTTTTCCAGTTGTTCCGTGCTCATCGCGTGATTCTCCTTAATGATTGATATCGAATAATAAATCGCACCAAAATTCAACAGCTCTTAACTGCTGGTACGAACAATCAGCTTCGTCTCCATTTGTATAGATTCGTAGGGGAGTTGGCCGAGTGCCATTTGTGCGGCGATTCGACCTTTATCTTCAATCGGCTGTTGGATCGTCGTCAGCCCTCGGTCTTGTGATTGTGGTATGTCATCGAATCCAACGATACGAAGGTCCGCATTCACTTCTTTCGCTACATCAATCGCCGCTAATGCAATTTTGTCGCTCATGCACAGCAGGACGTCGATCGATTCTGGGCCGGTCAGCGTACCCCTGAGCATGGTCTTTAATGTGATTTCATCTAATTCGTGTATTTGCCAAACGTTCTGATAGTTCAGTTCGATCCCTTTTTCTGCGAGCGCTTGCTGGTAACCTTCAAATCGACAACGGGAGACGGATTCCTCCAAGGTATACAGATTATCGAGACTGTTGAGTAATAGTGACGTGGAAGGTTCGAGGCGCAGAGCTAGGATGAGAACATTGTCATTAGCGCTATGAATCGCATGCTTAGCAATGTCGTAGCTCGCTTTAATGTTGTCAATGTTCACTGAGGGAACGTCGGGCAATGTGAAATCCACGGTCACTATGGGTTTATGTTGACGCTGTATCAAGTCGAGAACCCCTGTGTCTACGGGTTTACCGTAGATGATAAAACTATCCGGAATGGTTTCAGCTTGGGTAAATTGGTAATTTTCTCTATTGGTTGGTAGCAGCAACATATTGATGTTTGAGTCATCGAGTGTTTTTGATATTCCAGCCAAAAAAGTGGTGGCTACGGTATCGGTAAAGCTGTGTGCAAGGGTGTCTGCCAGTAGGACACCGATGACTGCGGTTTTTCCTGTACGTAAACTTCTCGCGGTGATACTCGGCCCGGTGTATCCCAGCTTTTCACACTCTTCTAGGATTTTATCCCGCAAGGTCTGCGACAATTGACTTGGACGGTTAAACGCATTCGACACCGTCGCTGTTGACACCCCCAGTCGTGTAGCAACGGTTTTTAAATTCGGTTTTTTCCGTTCCATATCGATGTTCTCATTTTTTGTTCGTTCTAAAAATAGTCAAAATTTAGCTAATCCTAAAACGATTAAGTTGTTTTTTTAAAATAAAAGAAGTAATCAATTAAATTTTCATGATCTATATTTGGAAAATGACTGGTCAATTTGTAAGTAAGATGCTCTACATCACAAAAATAAGCATAAACTGTGTATGAAATTTGTACAGGTTATAATTTGTACAATATTAACTTAACCGATTAAGAGGTCTGTGATGACGCTGTAAACGAACCTAAAGATAATTGAATTTCCCTGTTAAATGGAGTTAAAACAATGAAAACCTTAACACTTCTCGCCAGCGCGCTGACATTGTCCGTCGCCGCATCGTCCAGCCTTGCCGCTGATTTGAAATACAAACCTGGAGCCGATGATCGCTTTGACTGGAAGAGCTATGAAGCTTTAAAAAGTACTAATCTAAAGGGTGAAAAAATCACGATTTTTGGCCCTTGGTTAACGAAGGATAAAGATCTTGTTGAGAGCGTGATTGCTTATTTCGAAGAGGCGACTGGTGCGGAAGTCGAGTATTCCGGATCAGACTCTTTTGAGCAGCAGATAGTGATTGATGTCCAGGCCGGGAGTGCTCCTAATATCGCTATTTTCCCACAGCCAGGTTTGGCTCAAGACCTAGCCGCAAAAGGTTTCCTAGCGCCACTCGAGTCTGAGACCGTAGATTGGGTGAAAAATAACTACGCGGCTGGCTCGTCTTGGGTTGACTTGGGCTCTTTTCCTGACAAATCTGGCAAATCACATCTTTTTGGTTTCTTTTATAAGGTAGATGTCAAATCTTTGGTTTGGTATTCACCTGAAAACTTTGAAGATTCTGGATATCAAGTGCCTCAGACTATGGAAGCACTTAAATCCTTGACCGAAAAAATGGTTAAAGATGGAAAGACACCTTGGTGTATTGGTTTGGGCTCTGGTGGAGCGACGGGTTGGCCTGCAACCGACTGGGTAGAAGACTTGATGCTTCGCACACAATCACCGGCTGACTACGATAAGTGGGTGACAAACGAAATGAAATTTAACGACCAAAAGGTGATTGATTCAATCGAAGAGTTTGGTTGGTTTGCTCTCAATGACAAATATGTAGATGGTGGTGCGAGAGCGGTAGCAACGACGGATTTCCGTGATTCTCCTAAAGGCTTGTTTACTTCGCCACCAAAATGCTACATGCACCGTCAGGCCTCCTTTATTCCGACTTTCTTCCCTGATGGTACAGAGCTTGGTCAAGACGTCGACTTCTTTTATTTCCCTGCGTATGAATCTAAAGACTTGGGCAAACCTGTACTGGGTGCCGGGACGATGTGGAGCATTACTAAAGATTCGAAAGGGACTCGTGCTTTCTTAGAGTTCCTACAATCACCGCTCGCTCATGAGATCTGGATGGCTCAGTCAGGGTTCCTTACTCCTCACAAAGGCGCAAATGTTGAGACGTATGGCAACGACACGCTCAAGAAACAAGGAAAAATTCTGCTTGATGCGACAACATTCCGTTTCGATGGCTCTGATTTAATGCCAGGGAAAATTGGTGCGGGAGCATTCTGGACGGGCATGGTTGATTACAGTGGTGGTCAATCTGCAAAAGAAGTGGCTGATGGCATTCAAGAGACTTGGGATGCGCTCAAATAACCGATGACGCTCGGTTATCACTTTGAGTAAACGGTGCCGATAGACCACTCGTTTATCGGCACTTAATAAAAGAGACCGCACTTTATTCTTCAACGAGGTTGCAATGGAACAGCTCTATCCCTCATTACTCATTATGGTGCTTGGTGTGGCAGGGTGTGCCACTTATTTTGTTGGCACTAACTGGCTGTTAGGTATCATTTTTCCTACGAGAAATGTTTCAAATCGAACTATGGCGCGAAATCTCAGGCGAGCGGCCATGTTTAGGCCGTGGCTTTTTCTGGGGCCATCATTAATATTTTTATGCCTCTATTTGGTGTATCCAGTGTTTGATTCATTTTATCTCTCTCTCTATGACAGAAACGGCGATAAATTTGTCGGGCTCGGTAATTACCTTTGGTTGTTTAATAACCCAGAGTTCAGGGAGTCACTGTTCAATAATGTACTCTGGCTGTTGATTGTGCCCGCTGCGTCCACTTTTTTGGGGTTGGTTATTGCGGCGCTGACAGACAAAGTCAGTTGGGGGAATATAGCGAAAAGTATGATATTCATGCCAATGGCCATTTCTTTCATCGGTGCTTCTATTATTTGGAAGTTTGTTTACGACTATCGCGCGCCGGGCTCGGAACAAATTGGTATTTTAAATGCCGTTGTTGAGTACTTTGGCGGTACTGCCCAACCCTGGATCACTTTACCTTTCTGGAACAACATTTTTTTAATGGTCATCCTTATTTGGATTCAGACGGGTTTTGCTATGGTGATCCTGTCTGCGGCGCTTCGTGGTATCCCTGAAGAAACGGTTGAAGCCGCTGTGTTAGATGGGGCCAATGGCGTACAAATCTTCTTCAAAATTCTCATTCCTCAGATCTGGGGCACCATTGCGGTGGTGTGGACAACGATTACGATTCTTGTGCTTAAGGTGTTCGATATCGTATTAGCAATGACGAACGGCCAATGGAGTACTCAGGTTTTGGCAAATATGATGTTTGATTGGATGTTTAGAGGGGGCGGTGATTTTGGTCGAGGTGCGGCGATCGCTGTCGTGATAATGGTGGCTGTTATCCCTGTCATGGTTTGGAATATGCGTCAAGCGAGTGCGCAAATGGAGGGAAGGTGATGTCTGAACAACTTCACTCTACATCGTCTGTGACAGCGAGTGCAGCTCAGTTTAGCTTAAGTCGCTTACGTCGATCGCCGTTGACGCTTCTGTTACATGCATCGGTATTATTGATCGTCATTTTATGGACGCTTCCAACTGCGGGGTTGTTAATCTCTTCTTTCAGAGACAAAGACCAACTCGCATTATCAGGCTGGTGGACGTCGTTGACCGCCTCTGAACAAAATTTAATGGCGCGAACTGGAGGTGCAGATAGACAAACGCAACAAGGGGACCTTTTTGTTTTAGAAGGTCAACTGACCGTGGGTGGTCAAGCTGCAAACGTGCTGGCTTTTGGTTTCTCTTCTAATGAACCCAAAAAGTTTCGTCCTGGTGAGACGGCTGAGATGAAACGAGGCGGCACATTAACCCTGACCGCCAGCGGAGCATATAGGATGACTTCCCTTGAGCCTTTTACAGGCAACCGAGGGAAGCGAATATTTTACACCGCAGTTGTACCGCCTAAATTTGGATTAGACAATTATCAGACCGTGCTTAATGCCGAAGGGATTGGTCGCTCTTTCATTAACTCTCTGACGGTCACCATCCCTGCGACAATTATCCCTATCCTGATTGCAGCGTACGCGGCTTATGCTTTGTCTTGGATGCGTATGCCAGGTCGCAATATATTGATCGCGGTGGTCGTCGGCTTGTTGGTTGTTCCTCTTCAGATGTCGTTGATACCTTTGCTACGCCTTTATAACGATATTGGTGCGTTCTTCGGAGTGGGGGCGAAAACCTATTTGGGGATCTGGCTTGCGCACACGGGGTTTGGGTTACCTTTGGCGATTTATTTGCTGAGAAATTATATATCAAGTTTACCGAAAGAGATCATTGAGTCAGCTAAAGTGGATGGTGCGACTGATTTCGATATTTTTATGAAAATCGTGTTACCTCTCTCTTATCCAGCGCTGGCTTCTTTCGGGATCTTCCAATTTCTCTGGGTTTGGAATGATCTTTTAGTGGCCACTGTATTTTTGGGGACAGGCGAAGAATACATGGTGCTTACGGCAAGATTGCGTGAGCTACTGGGCTCTCGTGGAGGCAACTGGGAAATATTGACCGCATCGGCCTTTGTTTCTATTGCGGTACCATTGATTGTGTTTTTTACGTTGCAACGTTACCTGGTTCGTGGATTACTTTCTGGTTCTGTTAAATAAGCAGGGCCTGATTAAAGGATGGGAAGAAGTAAATGGCAGGATTATCATTAACAAATGTTAAAAAATCGTACGGTGAAACTCAGGTACTGCATGGCATTGATTTGGATATCGGGCAGGGTGAATTTGTCGTATTTGTTGGGCCATCGGGTTGTGGTAAGTCTACGCTGCTGCGAATGATCGCCGGCCTTGAAGACATTACTTCTGGTGATCTGTGTATTGAGGGGGCTCGCGTTAATGATTTGCCTGCTGCAATGCGTGGTATTGCGATGGTATTTCAGACCTACGCGCTTTATCCACATATGACCGTCTATGACAATATGGCGTTTGCGATGCGTATCGCTAAAGAGTCTAAAGAAGAGATTCATGAGCGTGTCATGGAAGCGGCTCGTATGCTGCAACTCGAGCCTTATCTTGATCGATTACCCAAGGCGCTCTCCGGGGGGCAGCGTCAGCGTGTTGCGATTGGTCGAGCGATTGTACGTCATCCGAAGGTTTTCTTATTTGACGAGCCGCTGTCTAACTTGGATGCGGCGCTGCGTGTTCAAACTCGAATCGAAATTGCTCACTTGAACGAAGCGTTAACCGAAACCACGATGATCTATGTGACACACGATCAGGTAGAGGCGATGACACTCGCAGACCGTATTGTGGTTTTGTCTGCGGGTAAGATTGAGCAAGTCGGAACGCCACTTGAGCTCTATACGAACCCCGCTAATGTGTTTGTGGCTCAGTTTATCGGTTCACCGGCGATGAACATCAGTAAAGCACAAATGCAGAGAGCGGGGGCTTTCTCTTTGGTGAAGGCAGAGAGCGGTCATTGTGTGGAAGTGCCGATCGCGTCGGCGTCAGAGTTATCTGGATGCGCATTGCAATTAGGGATAAGGCCAGAAGACTTTTTAGTGGCTGAAGAGTCCGATGCACTCCTCTCAGGAAAGGTGTTGTTTGTGGAATCATTGGGGGAGGTCACTCTGATACATGTCAATGTGGAAGGGTACGACGAAGCTGTTGTGGCGAAGCTCCCCGGCATCCTTGATTTCTATAAAGGTGAACGCATTCACTTAAAGGCGCAACCCGATAAAATCCATTTGTTTAATGAACACGGGATTTCGTTGAAATATCTCTAAATAGAGGGGTTCTTACTCAGAGCCTTGCATTGCAATGTTACTTGAGTGACCCATTCATATCATTAAGCCATGATCGTACGATTCACTTTAAAGCAGAGCACGATGTTATTGCTCTGCTTTTAAGCTCCTGGCATATCGATGACTCGAATCCCGAATCTGCTTTTAGAGCATAAAGATGAAAATCATAGACAATCCGCTGATTAGGCCTGCAAAGAAGTAGCAGCCCACTTTACCAGCAATGCCGACGTGAAATTTCAGGTCGTGCATGCCGTGGTGAAGACGGTGCATAGCATGCCACATTGGCAGTGCCAGCGTAGCGATGATAAACAGTGCACCTATTATGCTGGTGGCAAATTCAGACACACGCTCGTAGCTCATGGCTTCTGCATCGATGATGCCCATCGGTACTAAGATACCCAACACTAAGATAGTGACGGGGGTGATCATCGCAAACCAAGTACCGCCAGCGCCGAATAGACCCCACCAGATCGGCTCGTCAGAACGTTTAGGAGCACGGTTTACTTTGTAGTTTGTATTCATAACGAAGGCTCCTTACACCACAACAAGAACGATTAAAGAAATGAAAGCCACCGCGGCCCATTGAATCAGTACGATGACTCTTTTATCAATCAATTTTCCTTTCAGGCGGATTGGCATGACTTGAGGCATCATGCTGAAGAAGGTTTGAGCATGCATTAAGCTGCCTAGCAGAGCCACGATATTAATACCGACAATGGTAGGGTTCGCCATAAAACTCAACCAACCAGCCCACGCTTCTGGGCCTTTCACTAGGGCACCCAAACCAAAGGTTAGGAATACAGTGAACAGGATCAAAGGCAGTACTGTTGCTTCACGTAGCATGTAGAAGCGGTAGAACGGATGGTTGCTCCACCATGTTCTCTTCATCTCACGAACATAAGGCTTACGATTGCTCATCTCATGCCTCCTCTGCAGTTTTAACTTGGTTCTTGCTAACAGATGTACCGTCTGGCTTGAACATCGAGATAACGAAGTCCATTGAAGACTCAACTTTGCCTTGGTTAACCGCCGCAGCTGGGTCGACTTTCTTCGGGCAGACTTCAGAACAGTAACCCACAAACGTACAGCCCCAAGCGCCGTTTTGACCGTTGATAAGCTTCATGCGCTCATCTTTGCCGTTGTCACGGCTATCTAGGTTGTAACGGTGAGCTAGGGTGAGTGCTGCAGGGCCAATGAACTCAGGGTTTAGACCGAATTGAGGACACGCCGCGTAGCAAAGACCACAGTTGATACAACCTGCGAACTGTTTGTATTTCGCCATTTGCTCAGGTGTTTGTAGGTTAGTACCGTCTTCCGGCTGACGGTCGTTACCAATAATGTAGGGTTTGATCGCTTCAAGACGCTCGATGAACGGCGTCATGTCGACAATCAAATCTTTCTCGATTGGGAAGTTGGCTAATGGCTCGATGGTCAGGCCGTTCGGGTAGTCACGTAAGAAGCTCTTACACGCTAGCTTAGGCACGCCATCAACCATGATGCCGCAAGAACCACAGATCGCCATGCGACAAGACCAACGGTAGGAAAGGTCTTTGTCTTGGTGGTCTTTGATGTAACCAATCGCGTCAAGTACCGACATGGTCTCATCGAAAGGCACTTCGAAAGTCTGCATGTAAGGTTCTGCGTCTTTCTCTGGGTCGTAGCGCAGAATGTCTACTTTTTGGATTCGATTCGCTGACATTATGCATTCTCCTCTTCAAGGCTCTCAGTCGGGGCGACCGTCGCTGCTGCCGCTTTTTCAGCGGCCGCGGCTTTCTCTGCTGCTTCACCGTAAAGGCGTGCTTTGGGTTGAGACTTGGTGATCTTAACGTTGCTGTAGTCTATGGTTGGTGCTGCACCTTCATTGAAGAAAGAGAGTGAGTGTTTTAAGAAGTTCACGTCATCGCGCTCGGTGCAGTTGTCGTCTAGGCGTTGGTGTGCACCGCGAGACTCTTTGCGAAGGATTGCTGAGTGAACCATGGCTTCTGCGACTTCTAGGCCGTAACCCACTTCGATAGCGTAAAGTAGGTCAGTGTTGAACACTTTGCCTTTGTCTTTAATGCTGATTTTCTTGTAGCGCGCTTTCAGTTCAGTGATCTTGTTGATGGTCTCTTGCATCAGGTCTTCTTGACGGTAGATACCACAGCCAGCTTCCATGGTGTGACCCATTTCAGTACGGATATCAGCCCAGTTTTCATCGCCCTCTTGGTTCATTAGCGCTGCGATGCGATCTTCAACCGCTTTTACTTGCTGAGCGATAGACGCATCATTCCAGCCTTTGAATTCTGCTGCGCGTTTCACAGCGTGTTCACCGGCAACGCGGCCAAATACGACGAACTCAGCCAGAGAGTTTGAACCTAGGCGGTTTGCACCGTGTAGGCCAACCGACGCACATTCACCCACCGCGAATAGGCCTTTGATGCGAGTTTCACAAGTACCGTTAGTCTCGATACCCCCCATGGTGTAGTGAACGGTAGGGCGGATTGGGATTGGCTCTTTTGCTGGGTCAACGTTCACGTACGCTTTTGCTAGCTCACAGATGAACGGTAGGCGCTCTTGCAGATACTCTTCACCAAGGTGGCGAAGGTCTAGGTGAACGACATCACCAAGAGGGTGCTTGATGGTGTTGCCTTTTTGTTGCTCGTGCCAGAATGCTTGAGAAACTTTGTCGCGAGGACCCAGTTCCATGTATTTATTCTTCGGCTCGCCCACTGGCGTTTCTGGGCCCATGCCGTAATCTTGTAGGTAACGGTAGCCGTTCTTGTTGACGATGATACCGCCTTCACCACGGCAACCTTCGGTCATCAAGATGCCCGTGCCCGGAAGACCGGTTGGGTGGTATTGAACGAACTCCATGTCACGCAGTGGTACACCATGGCGATAAGCCATTGCCATACTGTCACCAGTCACGATGCCGCCGTTAGTATTGCAGTGGTAAACACGACCTGCGCCCCCCGTTGCTAGAACAACTGATTTTGCTTTGATGGTAACAAGCTCACCTTCAGACATATGAATCGCGATAAGGCCTTGTACTTCGCCTTCTTCAGCGCCGTCTTTGCTCTCCACAAGAAGGTCCACCACAAAGTACTCGTCAAATCGTTTGATTTGATCGTACTTCATCGAAGTCTGGAACAGAGTATGAAGCATGTGGAAGCCAGTTTTATCCGCTGCGAACCACGTTCTCTCTACCTTCATACCGCCGAATCGGCGTACGTTTACTTCACCGTTTTCTTTACGACTCCATGGGCAGCCCCATTGTTCCATTTGGATCATTTCGCGAGTCGCGTTTTCAACAAAGTATTCAACAACATCCTGTTCACATAGCCAGTCGCCGCCACCAACCGTATCGTTGAAGTGGTTGTCTAGGCTATCTTCGTCTTTAATTACCGCCGCTGAACCGCCTTCTGCTGCTACCGTGTGTGAACGCATTGGGTAAACTTTAGAAATCAGTGCTACTTCCAAATCAGGATTCGCTTCAGCTGCCGCAATAGCAGTACGAAGACCAGCGCCGCCTGCGCCGATGACTGCGATATCTGTGGTAATTGTCTTCACAGTGATTCTCCAGTGTGATGCGGAGTCTTCCGCTCGTTATTATTAAAAGCCTATTTAGAGCGCAGTAAACGGCATCAACCGATTATCATCTCTAAGCCTTAAGTGGTAGGTTCAGTGTATGAGAGGGTGTGATTTCAAATATTGATTTAATTAGGTTTTTGCTTCGGTAATGCATGTGGAGGCATAGAAATTCTAGGTTATGTGATTCTAATCACAGCAAGAGTTTGTTCGTTGCAAGAAGTAAAGAAACGTGTCGACAAATGTATCGATATTGAGTGCATTGTTGTTGATGTTGTTAATTGCTATTGACGTTCATCATCAATCTCAGTGTGGTGGGTCGAGTTTAAGAAAAGATGATTTTTGGCTAAACAAACGGTATCTTTCGATCCAGTTATTTCAGTGAGTCATTCTAAAATCATGAACCAAGCTAACTGGCAACCAGCTGCGCCGATCAAGCAGTTAAAACAACGTGCTTTACTGATTCGTCAGATCCGCGATTTCTTTTTTGAGCGTGATGTGTTGGAGGTGGACACCCCAGCCATGAGCCATGCTACTGTGACAGATGTGCACTTACATACTTTCAAAACTGAGTTTGTAGGGCCAGGATATGCGGGTGGGCAAAAGCTGTTCTTCATGACCAGCCCTGAGTTCCATATGAAACGTCTTTTGGCGGCAGGAAGCGGCTGTATTTATCAGATAGCTAAGGCATTCCGCAACGAAGAGAACGGCCGTTACCATAACCCTGAGTTTATGATGTTGGAGTGGTATCGCGTAGGTTTCGACCACCATCAGCTGATGGATGAGATGGATGACTTGTTGCAGCTGGTGCTGAATTCTCGGGCGGCTGAACGAATGACTTACCAAAATGCGTTTCTTGACGTGCTGGGTGTATGTCCATTAGAAGGTTCAATGGAAGCGCTAAAGGTTTGTGCTGGTGCGTTAGGTCTGAGCGATATTGCTGACCCTGAACAAGACAGAGATACTTTGTTGCAGCTACTGTTTAGCATTGGTGTAGAGCCTAAAATTGGTCAAACAGTGCCAGCATTCGTTTATGATTTCCCTGCGTCTCAAGCGGCACTGGCTAAGATTAATCCAAACGACTCGCGAGTAGCTGACCGTTTTGAGGTGTACTTCAAAGGCATCGAGTTGGCAAATGGCTTTCATGAGTTAGATAACCCGCAAGAGCAGTTGCAGCGCTTTGAAGATGACAATGCTAAGCGTATCGAGATGGGCTTATCGCCTCAACCGATTGACCATCATTTGATTGAAGCGTTAAAAGCAGGCCTGCCAGACTGTGCGGGTGTTGCTTTGGGTATCGACCGGTTGATCATGCTTGCTATGGGGCATGATCATATCGATGAAGTCACGGCTTTCCCCTTCCCGCGGGCTTAACATTGGTGAGTTAGCAGAAGTTAGCGAGCAGATCGATTAGCTGACAAGAATACCAGTGCCACTATCTGACTAGAATGCCAGTACCCACTACGGCAACAATGGCTCCGACCCAAGCATAGGCGTTTGGTCTCTGCTTGGTGTACAGCCATAGAATGGGCAGCAACATGATAGGTGTGGTTGAAGAGAGTAGAGCAACCATGCCGACATTCCCTTCCTGCAGCGCATACAAGATAAGCGTCATTCCCACAGCCATCGCGAGAAAGCCATTCACTGCGGTAATCGCGAATATTTGACCATTCATCGGATTCAGTGCGCGTGAAAGCTTAGCCCCTGTTAAACGAAATGCAGAGTGGGCGACAAAGGCGGTGATCATTCGAATCGCAGAGGCGGCTACTGGGTCGATATTGGTTTGCATCACAGGTTTGGCAATAATACCGCCCAATGCTTGGCAGATAGCGGCCGTGATGCCTAGAGCAACACCAATCCACACGGTACCCTTGATGGTTTCAAGCTGGTTGTTGGCTTGGCCTCGACGACCAAAGAAGATCGCAGTTAATACGCCACTAAACACCAAGGCTGAGCCAATAAGCTCGCCTGAGGTCATGCTTTCACTAAACAGGAAATAACCGAGAATCGCAGAGAATACGGCGTGACAAGAGAACAGCAAGCCAGCTTGACGCGGGCCCATTCGGTTCAAACAGGCAAATAGAGCGGTATCACCAATGAAGATACCAATCAGACCAGACAGCATCATTGGCGTGACAAGGCCTGTTTCGACGGTTGACCAGCCACCAGTAAACCAAGCCATGCTTGATAAGATGACCGCTGTGCAGCCCATGCGCCATCGGCTATAGGCAAAAGAACCTAAGTGTTGAGCAGGCTTTACGGACATTAGGCTTGCGATAGCCCAAAGAAAAGCAGCAGCGAGAGCCAACCATTCGAACCCCATCGATTAACAGTCCTTTTGTCTAGGATAAATTAGCTCATCAATATGCATCAAACCGAACTAGAGGACAAAGCGATTCTTATGAAAGAACGAGTTTGTATCAGTTATTAGAGCGTGATGACCTTTAATAAATATGCCAGTACGTATGCTAAAGATATCGCGTCATGATCTGGGAAGTCATGAGCTTGAATAATGATCCTTTATCACCATTAATCCGCTCTAGAAAATTTTCGAACTTTACATTTGCCATAGTACCGTAAATAGAATTCTAGCCTCATAAAAGGCTAGAACTGATGGTTCAATCATTAACTCTTGTTAATTAAATGATACTCAATATTAGACAGAATCGCTTCCTCTAGAGCGCCTAAACCTAATGTGCTGTAACCGTAGAAGTTCGGCTTCGCATTAGCGCGCAAAGACTGAACGCTTTCTACAACGTTCTCATCCATTGTTAAGGCGTCGACCACTTTAGAAAGTAGCTTCCTGTTCTCTTGCGACATCGGAGAAATAAACTCACTGGAACCACTTATTGACGAATACAAGTAGCCAAATTCGCCACCATTATTCTCCTCAATGTAGTAATTGCCAGTTCTTGCAAACGATGCCCTGACTTCATTAACACTCTCAATAGACCTAAACGGCTGAGAAAATAACTCCGAACCACCAGCATGCTCTTGAGTTTCTGGCTCAAAGCCTTTATTAGGGAAAACAAGATAGGCGACGATCGCATTGTCTCGGGTAATTGCAGAAAGAATGAAGTTATCGTCTTGGTAATATTTAATGACATCATCCGTTGAAGCACGCTTAATGTAGACTGGTGCACCAAATGTTTGATCCAATATTTCAGCCGATGAGCGAATATAGATTTTATCCAGCTTTCTATGTGATGGAATATCTGTCATTTGAGAAAGACCAAAATCAACCATCTTTTCAATCGCATCAAAACTATCGTTAAAACCACCCAAAGCAATCGAAATAACCGACACTAAGCCGATAGTGCGGGCTATCCCGCCCTTTTTCTGCTCTTCCAACAGAGACTCTTGAGTGTCTTGAAGTTCTTGTAACTCTTCCTGTATATCTTTTTGAATATCCTTGTTTTGCTCTTCAGACATTTTTAACCTTTGATCTCGTCGATTTTATCCATTAGCGCATCTGTACCGTCTTCAGCTCTCTCTTGAACTCGCTTAAAAGCATCCGTGTCCATGATGCTTTCAATTTCATCGCTGTAATTAAGACCAAGATAGATACCGACACCGATAAATACTAAAGCGAAAATTTTAAACATTGCTACTCTCAATTCATTAACTGGTAAACCAAGTACATGCTAATGACATGTGCTTGGTTGTTTTGCTTACCTGATGTATTACTTATACAAAGCGATACGACTGTTTACTTTCTTCAAGTAATTTTTGGTTTCGTCATACGGCAGATTAACCACTAGCTGGTCATAGACTTGTTGAGGCGTCAGCTGATTGATAATCTTCGACGCTTTGCCAATACTGGTGGAACGATCTTTATTGAACGCTCTAGCCACATTACCCGCACCAGTGTTATATGCGGCAATGACACAGTACAAACGACTTTCGTCATTCTTTATCTTACGAAGATACTTACTGTTTAGGATGTCTAAATAAGCCGTACCTGTTTCTACGTTGATAACTGGTTGATACAGATCCGCCACTTTCATTGGCGCGTCAATATTGCGGACTTGTTTATTAACATCATGACCTGCACTGGTCGGTACCACTTGCATCAAACCAAACGCAGGCACGTGTGATTTCGCCTCCGGACGAAACGCCGACTCCGAGTGCATGATTGCCATAATCAGTGCAGCATCAACTTTCCAGTTTTTACTCTCTTTCTCAGCCAACGCACTGTACTTGCTCGCACGCGCTTTTAAGCTGTTCTCTGGGAGCTTAACTTTGTAACTGATAACCTTTTTCGGCTTAAGCGGTGCCGTCGCAACCTCAACGACTGGCTTAGGCTTTACCACTTCTGGCTGTGGCGTTTTTTCGACGACCTTTTCTACAACTTTTGGCGGCTGCTTCTCTGTTAGTTTTGGCTCTAGTTTGGCAACCTCTTTTGGTACTTCAACCTCTTCTGCTGGCTTTACGACCTCAACTTCTGGCTCTGGTCGTGTAACCTCAATACCATATTGGGCACGCATTTCGTCATACAGTTTGGTTTGCGCCGCAATACGCTCTTGAGCCTTTGCCAGTAGTGCCATTTTCTTATTATGAGCACGCTGGTAAATGAAGGAGTCTGGAATACCAGTATCAGATAGAATCAATCGTTCGGCTTGCACATCTAACTCATTCATCTGGCTTTGCGTCTGCTGGATAACGAAGCTTTTCTCTTCTTGCTCTTTCTCCAAGGAGTAAAGCACCGCGTGGTCTTCTGCTTTGAGCTCCGCTAGCTCAACGTTTTGCCCAGTAACCTCAACCGGAATGTTTTTAACAAGTGCTTTGATCTCTTCAGGACTACTATCTTCATCCACCAATACAGAGACGGTTGCTATATTCGTTTCATAATCGACGGAAGTCTTTACGTGATCGTCTTGAGAATATTCCACCTGTTTAGTTTGAGATGAAACCTCACCCTCTCCCCATGTCTTGATGAGATCGGTTCTACGCTCATCTAAGTTGTTAGTGTATTCATCACGCCACGTTTCGTACTCATCCAAATAAGCATTAACGTAAGCATGAAACTCTTTGATCTTGTCTTCCTGTGACTGGCTCGCTTTGACAACAGCATTGTTTAGCTGCTGCTTTTGATCTTCTGAAACAGCAAATGCCTGAGAACTGATGGCTGCAGAGATAACGACAGCTAACACAGTCTTATTGATCATTTTGTACATAGTTCACTCCCAGAGTGTATAAAGACAAAAGGCCACTCAAATGGCGGCCTTTTTCACTAATACTGATCGCGGTTCCGTTCGCGGTTATTTTTTCAATGCATTGAACGCCGCAGCAAGGTCCGCTGCTGCTTTTTCATTGTTGAACTGATCCCATAAAGCAGAATCTTCACCACCAACTTCATCGATTACTTTATTCATATTCGCGTCGTATGCTGCTTGGTCCATACCAACCAGAACGTACAGGCCACCCGATGGGCTTGCTTGGCTTACGATAACGCGGCTGTTGGTTAGCGTTTTATTTACGACTGTCTTAGTAATGTTCTCGAATGTTTCTTGAACATCTTCAGTTACTAGCGTTACACCTTCAGCTGCTGAAGTAGAAGTCACACCTTCCGTCGCGGCTTGGAATAAATTGCTCACGTCAGTTTCAAACTCAGCGGCAAGGTTCACACGAGCATCATTAACCGCAATTTTGCGCATTACACCCATACCAGCTGCACTCTTCTTAGAGTAGCCTTTTGCCGCTGCAGCGATGTCACTTGGGATCACATCACAAATCCAGCCCGGTGCAGATACGGTAGGTGCATCTGGGAAAGTACATGGTGCAAAGTTTTGTGCTTCCTTAACCGTGGCATTGTTGCTCTGACAGCCTGCTAGCACTGCTACTAATGAGGTTGCGATAAATAATTTTTTCATAAGTTATTGACCTACTGCGTCTAGTAGCGATTTCGAAGTGCAGTCAATATCAAAAACCGGGCAATCTCGGCTTGCTTCGACTTTACCCATTGTGCCTTTTTTCACCTTTAGTGAAACTTCTTCGTCGATCACCACCCAAGAGTACTTTTCAGTGACTGCATTAACCTCATTATTGACAACGTAGCCGTCACCGATTGGGAAAATCTCTGTGTCACCATCCATGTTTTTCATTGCGTTCGAAAATAAAATGTCAGCTCCAGGTTTGATTTTCTTCTGCTTACCCATACCAATACGAACTTGAGTACCGGCCTCACATTGACGCATTTCTACCACAGGAGCACTTGCCGCAAGTAATTTCTTAATTTCTACAGAGTGGTTCACCGCCTCTGAAGCCGCTTTTGCGGCCATTGATTCATAAGTTGCATTGCTTACAGGGCAGCGAGAGTTATTCGTTTCGGTTGATGAATACTCGTCGCCTTCAAGTTCGATTCGTTGGACTACATTCATAGCTGGTAAAGTGACGACTTTTGCAATGGCTTTTACATCAAAGTCATAGCTACATGATGCTGGAATAACCTTAGTTTCACCTTCATCATTTGTATAAGTACGAGATTCACTGAATGACTTGCTCAGATCGGCATGAGTAATTTCAGTGATAATCGCGTAGTCGGCAATTGGCACCCCTTTACTGCTTAGACGGCCGCTCTGCTCTGCTAATTTAATTTCACCCTTAACTTTATTGGCAATTTTACGATCAACAAGATTAGCGCCAGTACCATCGACTTGCGTCTCCAAGGCATTACGTATTGCCGACTTCATTTTTTTTGATGCCGAGTTTTTAAAATCAATATCAACAGGCAGTACGACTACCTTGGTATCTTCTGAAGAAGGAAGTTGCACGTCTGCCTCTTCAATCTCTACACGAGTATTAGGCGGACATACCTCACTCACTGAAGCACACCCAGATAAGGTTGCTAATACAGCAGTAGCCATCAACGTTTTTTTTAACATTTGTTGTCTCCGAATAGATCCGTTTGTTTAGTTATTTATTGGATTAAAGGTGCGCTACTTTATTAGGCCCAGCGCAGTCCAGATCCCTTTTTCCTTGATTTGCTCATCAAAGTGGCGAGCAGCGCCTTCGTCAGCATATTTGTAGCTAATAACTGAGTTACCCGTAGAGATAATTTCGCTACTAGACACTGTTTTTGACTTTTTATTTATAATTTTGATATTAGAGACCAAGGTTGAAATATAAGCATCACCGACTTTGTTTCTTCGACGCTCAGAATCCACTTTCAACACATGAGTTTGGTTTTTATTCTTTGAAGTTGAGGTCGCAATATTGAACTCAGATAACTGGTTCCCCAAGAGTTCAATGGCTTTTCTTGACTCTCTATCAGAGGAGAGGCGGATGTTAATTTGACTGCTGATTTTTTGGTGTGTAATGGTCAGCTGTTCAATTGCGCTAATGTCAGCGTTATAACTAGGCTTCAGAGATGAAAGCATTGCGATACGCACTGAAGCATCGTGTTCAGTTTGATAAACATTACGATTGTCTAACCACCAAAGTAATTTGTCTTCGTGTGAAAGCGCATCAAGCTCGATTTGAGATTTACGGTTTAGGTCTTTTATTTCGCGAATCAGCTGTTGAGTCACGAGTGATTTTTTCACTCTTACTTCGACAAACGCACCAAGATCATTCTCTTCCATTTGTACATATTCGATACCATTCAAGGTCAAGGATTCAGTCTTAGTATTAACTTTGTTATCAACTAGACTATTTGAAAAACCCTTACCATTAGTTTCTCGAACTGTGTCTCTCATGTAGAAAGAAGACTCGACTTGAGTCCACAACTTTTCGTTGACGTTGTTTACAGCAATTTTTTTAGCGTGAGATAAAGTCCTTGCCTGAGAGACCGCATAAATATAGTTGTCATCGTCTGATTGGGGCTTTAGATACCACCCGGGCTTGGTTGATTGACATCCAGAAAGGACGCAGATAGCCAATATCGCTATGAAAAAGCTAGTAATTTTTTTATTTAAAAACATCTGGAACCAATGTCGAAAAATTTTGTCGCCATCTTATATCTTCAAAGTTAAACATTCAAACCAAAAGCTACGCAGCATTTAACTATAGGTTTGGTTAATATGTTACAAAAGACAAATCTTTAACCTGAAAAGTATCCGTATGTTGAATTAATTACAGTTTTATCAAAATATGTGTCTGGTTTTCAATGGCTCCATATAATTTTGAATGTAAACTATACAGGTGGTATTTAATTAATAAAAACGTGAACAAAGTCTTAAAAAAATAACTATTGAATGAAAATTCGCCTTTTAGCCGGAAATAGTGATGTTATTTCAATGAGAATGCGATGTTGGGGCGTGTTGATCTACCGTGAGTGATTTTTTAACAGTATACTAAATGGTTAAAATTTTTTAGCCAAAAGTAAAAACATAACTAATACCATGCCAAGAATTAAGCAATGTCTAATTATTTCAAGTAGGTAAGGTGGAGAGGAATTATGCCAGCATAGAGTCGCTGGCATTTATGGTTATGTCGATGTCGCTTGCTGGTGTGGTTCAGTGACTTTGCTTGGGGCGTGCTAAACCTTAAAGCGCTCCACGTCTTGGCGCATCGACTCTGCAGCATTACTCATTTCATTTGAGCTATGACGGCTGCTTTCCGCTTGTTGGGCGAGGTCGTCAGAGGCATCTTTGATTCCTTGTGTATTGCGACTGATGTCTTCGCTGACTGCTCGTTGCTCCTCGGCTGCGCTGGCTATCTGCAGTGCCATATCGTTGATTTCACTGATGGCTTGCGTGATTTTAGACAGGCTGTCGTGCGCTTGCTCTGCGAAGTCAACACTGTTTTCTGCCAGTTGAGTGCTGGTGGTCATGCTATCCACCGCATGTTCAGTGTTCTTCTGGAGGGTATCGATCATCACACGGATCTCTTCCGTTGAGCCATGCGTTCTTTGGCTAAGCACGCGAACTTCATCGGCGACAACCGCAAACCCACGACCTTGCTCGCCCGCACGTGCCGCTTCAATGGCAGCATTCAATGCCAAGAGGTTGGTTTGCTCAGCAATGCCTTGAATGGTGGATAAGATCTGGTTGATGCTTTGTGCGTTGTTTTCCAGCTCTCGGATCACATTGGCTGCGTCTTCCACTTGGGTCGCAAGGCGAGTGATGGCATCACGGTTTTGTTGAATTACTTCTTGGCCGTCATTACAGGCTGTTGCAGAGGCTTGAGAAGCGGTTGCGGTTAATTCTGCATGGCTCGCTACTTCGGCGGCAGTTGCTGACATTTCATGAATTGCAGTGGCAATCTGGTTGATATCGTTTTGTTGATTTTCTACTCGCATTGAAGACTGAGCCGCAAGTTGGTTGGCTTTCTCTGCATGGTTGTTTAAATCATGGCTGTGCTCAACGACGCCTTTCAGCATGCTCTGCATCTGACTTAAGAATTGGTTCACAAGTTCAGCAAGCTTACCGATTTCATCCATGCGGGTGATATCGATACGTTGAGTAAGGTCACCTCGACCTTGAGCAAGCTGGGTTAGCGCCTCTGACAAGGTTTGTAATGGGTAAAGCAGTCGGTTGATGACCATGGTGCTAGCGATTGAAATCACGATGTACAGAACAAGTGAGGTTAGTGCGATGAATTGAATCGCATCTGTTACCGCAGAGAATGCTAGTTCTTTATCGATAACAATGCCCAGGGACCAATCGGTGTTCGGAACTTTAGCTATGTAAACCATCTTATCTCCCTGACCAGGCCAAGCCAATGTGGTGATAGTTTGGTTCTGAATCAGTTGTGACACTCGATTTGCGGTTAATTCTGGGTTTAAGCTTGTGAGTGGCTTTTGACTTAACGCTTCATCGCTGTATGCAACGATGTTGTTGTTACCATCCACCAAGAAAGCGAAGCCATCGTTATCCAGTTTTACGTTGAGAACTGTATCGATAATGCTTGTCACGGTTAAGTCAGCAGCCAGTACGCCCTGCTTTTGGCCACTGAAGGCTTTCGCAAAGCTGATGACAATACTGCCATCGAAATCTTGATACGGTTCAGTAATGATCAGGTCTGATGCGGCGTTGGCATCTTTGTACCATGGACGGGTACGAGGGTCGTAGTCTGCTGGCCAGCTTTCCGTTTTATCACCATAAGCGCTCGTGCCGTCACTAAAACCCGCATAAACCGATAGGAATTGTCCGGCTTGTTTGGTGAGCAATAACTCACGGTCTGAATTACTGTTGCTTGAAATGGTTGGCTCATTGGCCAACATCATGTCACTGCGAGTCGAAAGCCAATCGGCAATGTAGTTGGTTGTTCCTACACTTACATTTTTCATTTCATGGTTGATCGCGACTTCAGTTTCTTGGGTTAGCTGGGTAACCGATATCCAGGCTTGAGTGCCACTCACGACGGCGATAATGATCGCAATGGCGAGCTGAATCTTAAATTTAATAGTATGTCTCAAGGTCCATTCCTCCTGATTAGACAAAACCTAACTACGGTAACGTACTTAATAATGAATTGAGATGTCTTTGATAGGTGTATAGTGCCGCTCCCAGCCAGTTAAGGAAAGTATTTAAAATCATCAATTCTAAATATATTGATACTGTTTCTTGACCGTTAGTGAAGTGAAATCACAATTGGATGTTAATTTAAATATCAATTAGATACATGTAGTGAAGCGGCACAGCTCGAAAAGCGCTAAATTTACATTTAGCGCCTTAGTCAAGGTTAAAGGGAAGTCTTAGCGTCTATTAGGTGATGATAAACAGGGCGAGGTAGACCAAAAGCAAGCCGACAATACCATCGGCGACTAGCTACAACACATCCCAGTTGATCAGTTTCAGACCTTCTTACCTTTGATGCTTGTCAAAGTGAAGACCGCCAGTGGAATGATAGAGACCACATAGGTGAGCTCTTTTTTAGGACGTACTACTGGACGTCGATAGACAGGTACCACATAACTGCGAGGGCGCAGGGCAAGACGAGTCGTTTCTTTGTCATCCATCACCTTATATTTATCGGCCTATTCTCCTTCCAATTCTGGAGCAGAGAGTTCGATAATTTTGCGTGGAGTAGATCCATCAAAGCGTAGACCGAAAGTGCAGCCCTTTGTCGGAAGTCATCACCAGTTCAACTGCAATGATCAGTATCGAGGTGGCGAAAACCGGAACGGGCTCAAGTACCCAAAGTAGGGCAGCAAGTAGGAATATCGCTAGCAGGCGGTGTTGAATCAGCGTCAGGTCATCGATAGGTATTAAATCTATTGGCATGAATAACACACCCAAGAGAATCGCAAAAAATCAACAGCTTGACCAGAACGCCAACATTGAGTTTAGGTATGTACAAAGACCCTATGAATAAAGCGTCTTCAAATAGAGAAAGTTATCGGAATTTTTGGTACTTGGAGACGGGGTGGAAAGTCAAAAATTTATTTAAAGTTTCGGCAAATGTTTTGTTTTTGGTCC